>CAXTDD010000135.1:0-6527 GCA_964242955.1 uncultured Rubrobacteraceae bacterium
CGAGCTTGAGCAGACCGACCATGACGGCGTGCCACTGCGGGATCTTGCCCATCAGGACCATCACCCGGTCACCCTTCTTCACCCCGAGGTCGCGGGCGGCGTTCGCGAAACGGTTCGAGAGGCGGGAGAAGTCGGCGAAGGTCAGGTGGTCCTCCTTGCCGCTCGTGCCGAGCCAGGTCATCGCGGTACGGTCTTCCGCGGCCCAGTGGTCCACCACGTCGCGGCCGAAGTTGAATTGCTCCGGCGTCTCCCAGCTAAACGTCGCGCGGGTCTTTTCGTAGTCTCCTACGTTCGGCACGGCGCCTCCCTTTCCCCAAAGGTAGCCATCGTTGGGGACATTCTACAGGAGTCGTGACTTTCGCTCTTCGTATAAACTGGTCGTCGCAGGCACAGAGCATCGGAGGAAGCATGGCCGACAGGGCGGTGGTACTCGGGGCGGCGCGGACGCCGTTCGGCAGGTTCGGCGGGGCATTGGCCTCCCTCGACGCGCCGGAGCTCGGGGGGGCAGCGATCCGGGCGGCCCTGGACCGCTCGGGCGTTCCGGACGAGGAGATAGAGCACTCCGTCTTCGGGATAGTGGTGCAGGCCGGGGTCGGACAGATACCTTCCCGCCAGGCCAACTTCCACGCCGGGCTGCCCTTCACGCTCACGACGGAGACGCTCAACCAGGTCTGCGCCTCGGGACTCCGCAGCGCTACGCTGGCGGAGACCATGATCCGGGCCGGCGACTACGACGTCGTCCTGGCCGGCGGCATGGAGAGCATGTCCAACGCCCCGTACCTGCTCCCGAAAGCCCGCTGGGGCGCGCGCATGGGCGACACGCCGGCCCAGGACGCGATGATGCAAGACGGCCTGCTGGACGCCTTCGAGCACGTCAACATGGTCCGCTTCGGCACCGACGGCGCGAAGAAGTTCGGCATCTCCCGCGAGGACCAGGACGAATGGGCCTTGCGCAGCCACGAGCGGGCCGCCGCCGCGACGGACGACGGGCGGCTGGGGGAGGAGATCGTGGGCGTCAAGGTGGCCGGAAGGAAAGGACAAACCACCTACGTCGAGCACGACGAGCCGATCCGGCGCGACACCACCATCGAGAAACTCTCCTCTCTCGAACCTATCGACGAGGGCGGAACCGTGACCGCCGGCAACGCGCCGGGCGTCACGGACGGGGCCGGGGCGCTGGTCCTGGCGGGCGAGTCCTTCGCGCAAAGGCGCGGCCTCGAACCGCTCGGGGCCATCGTCGCCCACGCCAAGGTCGCCGAGGAGCCCCCGAACCTGCTGACCGTGCCCGGCAACGCGGGGAAGAAGGCATTGGAGAAGGCCGGTTGGAATGCGGAAGACCTGGATCTGGTGGAGATCAACGAGGCGTTCGCGGGCGTGGCGATCCACTCCACCCGCATCCTGGGCGTGGACCCCGATAGGGTGAACGTAAACGGCGGGGCCCTGGCGCTCGGGCACCCGGTGGGCGCCTCGGGGGCGCGCATCCTGACGACGCTCGTGTACGAGCTCAAGAGGAGGGGCGGTGGCAGGGGGCTCGCGGCGATCTGCTCCGGCGGTGGGCAGGGAGACGCGGTGCTGGTGGAGGTTTAGCGGCCCTGCGGGCCGCGCTGTTAGCCTTTAGCCGTTAGCTTCTGGATGTGGTGTGACGGTAACCCGCCGGCGGTCGTCGTGTGACGGGAGAGACCGAAGGAGTGTGGATGGGTAACGGCAACGGGGATGTCCCGGACAACCCGGGGGTGGTGGCCCCGCCGCCCCTGATCTTCGCGGCTGCCCTGGGCGCGGGCCTGTTGGTGAACCGGTTGCGTCCGGTAGGCTTTCTGCCGCAAGGCTTGCGACGGGTGGGACTCTCGGTGGCGGCCGGGGGTTTCCTGTTCGGCCTCTGGGGTTTCCGCGAGATGCGCCGGGCTGGGACCAACGTGGACCCATCCAGCCCGACGACGGCCATCGTGGAGAGGGGGCCTTACAGGTTCACGCGCAACCCTATCTACGTGGGGATGACCCTCATGTACGCCGGTATTAGCGCCAGGACCAACGCGCTGGCGGCGGCGCTGTTGCTCCCGGTTGCTTTGCACCTCGTGGATCGTGGCGTCGTAAAGCGCGAAGAGCGCTACCTCGAAGGGAAGTTCGGCGACGAGTACCTGCGCTATAAGGAGCGGGTGCGGCGTTGGATCTGAACCGCAAGAGCGACCCTTTGTTCCCGCACGGGGACGCATGGCCGGAGGTGGCTCCCTCCGCCTGGGTCGCGCCCGGCGCGTTCGTCGTGGGTAAGGCGCGTCTCGGTGAGAATTCCAGCGTCTGGTACGGGGCGGTGCTGCGCGGCGACACGGAGCCCATCACCGTGGGCGCGCGGACCAACGTGCAGGACGGGTGCGTGTTGCACACCGACTTCGGCTTCCCGGCGGTCGTCGGAGAGGGGTGCGTGATCGGCCACAACGCCATCGTCCACGGGTGCGAGGTGGGGGACGGTTGCCTCGTCGGCATGGGCGCCACGATCCTCACCGGCGCGAAGATCGGCGCCGGTTCCGTCGTCGCCGCCGGGGCCGTCGTGCCCGGGAACCGCGAGTTCCCGCCCCGCAGCCTGATAGTCGGCGTCCCGGCCAAACACGTCGGTGAGGTCACGGAGGAGCAAGCCCGGGACATAGAGCGCGGCGCCCGCGAGTACGTCGAGCGGGCCGCCGCGCACCGGGAGTCCCTGCGGGGCGATCCGTGATCCAGCACCTCCAGGCCAGGAAGATCATGCGCGGAGATCGGGGGCGGCGGTGCCCGTAGCCACGGCGGATCTTTACGACGAGCACGCGGGCGAGCTCGAGGTCTGCGAACTGCAGTTGCGGCAGTTCGGTGGCGTGACGGCCTTTCACGGCGAGATCTCGACCGTCCGGTGCTTCGAGGACAACGTGCTCGTCAGGGAGGCGCTCTCGGGCGACGGCGCGGGGAAGGTCCTCGTGGTGGACGGGGGCGGGTCCCTGCGCGCGGCGCTGATCGGGGACATCATCGCCGGGCTTGCGCTGGAGAACGGGTGGGCCGGCATCGTCCTGAACGGCGCTGTGCGGGACGTGGCGGCCCTGCGCGGGCTCGGGATCGGGCTCAAAGCCCTCGGCAGCACCCCCCGCAAGAGCGCGAAGGCGGGCGCGGGCGCGTCGGGCGTGCCCGTGAACTTCGGCGGCGCGAGGTTCGTGCCAGGACACTGGCTCTACGGCGACGAAGACGGCGTCATCACGGGCGCCCGGGCCTTGCACCCGGCGTAACGCGGTCCCCGATTGGACGTCGCCCCGTTCGGCAACGGCGCCCCGTCCGGCGGCGTAGAGACGCCCCGCCGGGGCGTCTGTACAGGGTCCCGAAGGTTTACCGTACGTTGCGGGTTCCGCGGGCGTTCGTGTAGCCCAGGTGGAGGTGGTCGTCGTGGAGCCTGAGTTGGTCCTTGTCCAGGACCCAGCCCTCCTCGTAGCCGAAGCCGAGTTCTCTGGTCCAGTCTCTGGGGCCTATGATCTGGTCGGGCCTCCTGGCGGCGGAGATGCCGGCCAGAAGCCTGCCGACGCCGAGTACCTCGGGGTTCACGCCGTCGCCCTGGACGGGCTCGCCGTCGACGTACCGGATGTCGGCGGCCCGGCCGAAGTAGTGGGTGTTTGGCAAACCGCCGGCCCTTCCGTAACCGTCCGGGATGCGCGGGCCGTCCTCGACGCCTTCTTTGAAGTAGTGGCCCTCTTTAAAGGTCTCGACGCAGATCCTGTGCTCGCTTGCCACGTCCCTTAAAATGTCCACCAGCCTCGGGTCCACCACCCCGGCCCGCAGGTCCTCGGCGGCCACCGCCGACGCCCCGAAGTCCGGGTTGCGTAGGAGCTTGGCGACCTCTGGGCTGCCGCGGACGTCCTCAGGGCCGAGAAAGCCCGGGTCGAGGATGCCGCGCCCGAGGCCCGGCGGGCAGGCCGGGTCCAGGCTCGCCCGGTCGACGTCCTCCCGCACGCCGCACGCGGTGACGAGCAGCACACAAAGACACAAGACGACGGGACCGGCGAAGGGCCGGATCACGTAGGAAAAACACTCGCTCTCACCCCTCTATTCTACGCCCCGACGCACCCGGAACGATCCGCCCCGAGACCGAAAAGCTGAAAGCTGATAGCTGAAAGCCAATAGCCCTAATCGACGAGGTTACGGACTTCCCGCAAGGCCACGGATAGGGTCGCCAGGTCGAAGGCGCCGCTGGCGTTTATGTCCGATAGGACGTGGAGGGTGCGTTCGACGGCGCTACGGTTCTCCGAGATCCAGGATTCGGTGCGCTCGGGGGCTGGCTTCTCATCCGGCGTGTCGCGCAGGACGGCGGCCGTGATGGCGGCCTGGAGGCCGTAGACGTCGTCGCGCAGGGCGGCGCGGGCGAGGGCGCGCCAGCGGTTGTCGCGGGGCAGGGCCTCGACGTGGTGGCGGAGCCAGTGGATCCTGAGCCGGTCGCCCAAGGAGAAGTAGACCTCGGCGGCCGTCTCGGGCCTCTCCCCGTCGGCGACGGCGACGTCTACCACGTCGAGCGCGCTGAACATGGACCCGAAGGTCGAGACCCGGTGGGCGAGTTCTCCGGGCACGCCCTCCTCGACGAGCCGCGCGGCCGACTCGTCCACGCTCATTTTCTCGCCGTCGATCAGGAAACGGTGGATGCTGCTCGCGAGATCCGGCGCCTCCTCCCGGAAGTACGAGACCGTTCCCGAGATGTCCAGGGGCGGGCGGCGGTTGCGCAAAAGCCAGCGGGTGGACCGCTCGACCAGCCGGCGCCACTCCAGGAGCATCCCCGTCTGGGTCTGGGCTTTGACCGTGTTGTCCAGGGCTTCTATCTCCTCCCAGGCGGCGCGCAGGCCGAAGACCTCCACGGCGGCCGTGAAGGCGCGCGAGATCTCGGCCGGACCGGCTCCCGTCTCTTCGCCCAACCGGAAGGCGAACGAAGGGCCGGCTTTGTTTACGAGCTCGTTGGCGATGCGGGTGGAGACGATCTCGCGCCGCAGCCGGTGCCCTCCCATCCTCTCCCCGAACTGTTCCCGCAGCCGCGTCGGGAAGTACCGCTCGAGCTCCGCCGAGAGGTAGGGGTCTTCAGGGAGGTCTGACTCCAGGAGTTGTCTGTAGAGCGTGATCTTGGTGTACGAGACCAGGATCGCGAACTCCGGCGCCGTGAGACCTTTACCCTCCGACCGGCGCTCGGCCAGCGTCTCGTCCGAGGGCAGAAACTCCAGCCCGCGGTTCAGCGCGCCGGATTGTTCGAGGTGCCGGATGTAGCGGAAGTGGACGTCGACCATCGAGTGGGCGAGGGCCAGCGCGTTGCTTATGGCGAGGGTCTGGTCGTAGTTGTCCCTGAGCACCAGTTCTCCGACCTCGTCGGTCATCTCGGCGAGAAGCTCGTTGCGCTGCTTTACGGTCATGTCGCCGGTGCCCACGACGTTGTCGAGCAGGATCTTGATGTTCACCTCGTGGTCGGAGCAGTCCACCCCGGCCGAGTTGTCCACGGCGTCCATGTAGATCCTGCCGCCCAAAAGCGCGTACTCTATCCTGCCGGCCTGCGTGAACCCGAGGTTCCCGCCCTCCCCGACCACCCGGCACCGGAGGTCCCTGCCGTCCACGCGCAACGAATCGTTGGTCCTGTCCCCAACCTCTGCGTTGCTCTCGGTGCTCGCCTTGACGTAGGTGCCGATCCCACCGTTCCACAGCAGGTCAACCTCCGCCTTTAGCAGACCGTTCACGAGTTCGTTCGGGGTCATCGAATCGGCTTGGGTGCCGACGAGCTCCTTTGCCCGCGGGGACAACGGCACGGACTTGGCCGACCGGGGGAAGACGCCGCCGCCCTCCGAGATGAGGCCCGTGTCGTAGTCCGCCCACGTCGAGCGCGGCAGCTTGAAGAGCCGCTCCCGTTCCTGGAAGCTCGTCTCCGGGTCGGGATCGGGATCGATGAAGATGTGCAAATGGTTGAAGGCGGCCACGAGCTTCGTGTGACGGCTGAGGAGCATCCCGTTGCCGAACACGTCGCCGGACATGTCGCCGATGCCTACCGTAGTGAAGTCCTCTTCCTGGATGTTCTTGCCGAGCTCGCGGAAGTGACGTTTAACGGACTCCCAGGCTCCTCTGGCGGTTATGCCCATCTCCTTGTGGTCGTAGCCGACGGAGCCGCCGGAGGCGAAGGCGTCGCCGAGCCAGAAGCCGTACTCGGCGGAGATGCCGTTGGCGATGTCAGAGAAGGTGGCCGTCCCCTTGTCCGCGGCCACCACGAGGTAGGGGTCATCCTCGTCGTAGCGGACCACGTCGGGCGGGGGGACGCCGCCGCCGTCGGACAGGTTGTCGGTGAGATCCAACATGCCGCAGATGAGCGTGCGGTAGCAGGCGACGACCTCGTTCTGGAGCGCCTCGCGGCCACCTTCGGTCGGGGGGCGTTTCACGACGAAGCCGCCTTTGGCGCCGACGGGAACGATGACGGCGTTCTTGACCATCTGGGCTTTCATGAGGCCGAGGACTTCCGTGCGGAAATCTTCCCTCCTGTCGGACCAGCGGATGCCGCCGCGGGC
>CAXTDD010000136.1:0-6504 GCA_964242955.1 uncultured Rubrobacteraceae bacterium
CCCTCATCCGATGTCCGCTACATCTCCGGCTCCTGGCGGCAGGGGGGCTCTGCCACGGCCGCCCCCTCCACCCGGGCCACGGGGCCGGCCGGCACCACCATCGCGCCGGGCGGGTCTTATTTGTTCACGAACAACGGTAGCAGTGGTTACTCGGGCGCCGTTGCCGGCGACCAGACGTACTCGACCGGGGTCGGCGACGGCGGTGGTCTCGTCCTGGCCGACGGCGGGTCCGGCATGATCGACGAGGTCGGGGCCACCGCCACGAGCGACGCCTGCAAAGAAGGCGCCGGCATAGCGGGCATCCCGACGACCAACGGCGACAACTCCTACGAGCGCAAGGCCGGGGGAACGCAGGACACCGACGACAACGCAGCGGATTTCGAGGGGCCCAAGGCCGGCAACCCGCAGAACAGCGGCGGCATCGCGCCCCCCACGCCCGCCTGCTCCGACGGCGCGGACAACGACAACGACGGCAAGACCGATTTCGGCGGCGCCAACCCCGACCCCGGTTGCACCTCGGCCAACGACAACGACGAGGCCGATCCGCCGGCCCCGACCGTCACCAGGATTAGCGCCGTCCAGGGTCCCGGCGCCGCTTCACCCATCACCGGCCAGACCGTCACCGTAGAGGGCGTCGTGACGGGTATAGACGACGAGGTCGGGGCGAGCTTCGGTTCCGGCAACACCATCCGCCGCTTCCCCGAAGACGCGGGCATCTTCGTCCAGGAAGAGGCGGCCGACACGGACCCGAACCCGGACACCTCCGAGGGCGTCTTCGTCGGCTTCGTAACCAACCGCGGCAACTATCAGCCGGGCGACGTGGTCAGGATCAACGGCCGGGTCACGGAGAAGTTCGGCCAGACCCAGATCAACGAGACCATAAACCAGGAGCCTACGAAGACCGGCACCGCCCCCGTCCCCGAGCCCGTCGCGATAGACGAGGCACGGGCCGAGGGCCAGGACGCCGGGACACGCCCCTACTACGAGACGCTCGAAGGGATGCGCGTCGAGCTCGCCGTCGGGACGGCCAACTCGGGGGGCACCAACAAGTTCAACGAGCTGTTCATGACGCCCGGTACACAGAAGGATCGCGTCTTCCGCGAGGATCGCGTGCCGGCCCTGATCGCCGCGGACTCCGACGCGGGCGCCGGCGACCCGGAGAACCCGTTCCGCGACCCCGACGGCTCGACCACCGGGGTGGACGGCGACCTGTTCGACACCGTGAACGGCACCGTAGGCCCTATCTCCTTCGGCTTCGAGAGCTACCGCATCGTGGTGCAACCAGGGAACCTTCCGACCGTGGCCGACACCGGCGTGGCCTACCCTTACGACGAGCTCGCCCCCACGGCCGAAGACGAGGTCAGGGTTGCCTCGTTCAACGTGGAGAACTACTTCCCCGAGGGCGGCGCGCTCGACGGCGCCACCGTGAGCGCCGGGGAGTCGGCCGAGAAGCGCGCCCGCATCGCCGACGCCATCGACGACCTGCTGGAACGCCCCGACGTGATGGCGCTGCAGGAGATCGGGGACTCCCCAACCACGACGAGCCTCCAGAACCTCCAGGCCCTCGCCGACACGCTCAACGAGGGCCGGCAGGCCGCCGGGCGGTACACACCGTTCCTCGAAGAGGGCAACGACAGCCGGGGCATCGACGTCGGGTTCCTGATCAAGGGTACCGTCGAGGCGGCGAACGTCCGCCAGCTCGGCAAGGACGCGAAGGGTCCCGCCGGCTTCACCTGCTCGGACGTCGAGGGCGGCCTCTTCGACCGGCCGCCGCTCTTCGCCGACATCGCCACCGCGGGCGGCAAGGAGTTCACCGTCGTCAGCAACCACTTCGCCTCCAAGGCCGCCCCCGACGAGTGCCGGACGGCGCAGGCGACCTTCGTGCGCGACGAGGTCGACGAGATCGAAGCCGCGGGCGGGGAGGCCATCGTCGTCGGCGACCTGAACGCCTTCGAGAACGAGAGCGCACTCGCCACGCTCCAGGACGGCAAGACCTCCCTAACCAACCAGCGGTTCAGGACCCCGGAGGAAGAGGCATACAGCTTCCAGTTCAGCGGCAGGCTCCAGACCCTCGACCACGCCCTCCTCACCGACGGTTTGGACCCCCTGGTCAAAGACTTCCGCTACGCCCACTTCGACAACGACTACCACGAGCGCGACCAGGAGATCGCGACCCCGGACGCCGCGAACGCGGCCCCCGGCGGCACGGCCGACGGCCACAAGGTCTCCGACCACGACCCGCCGGTCCTCACGCTCGCGGACGAGCCGCTGAACAGGATCGGGCCCGTCGTCTATCCCCTCAGCCCGGACCCGGGCTCCGCCACCCGCGACCGGACGCCGGCCATCCGGGCGGTCGTCAGGGACTCGCGGACGGACCTGGCGAAGACCGGCATAACGCTGTACCTCGACGGCCGCAAGGTGCCCGTCTTCGCCTACGACCGGGCCACCAACAGGCTCGCGTACGTCCCCCCGCGCGACCTCGCCTTCGGCCCCCACTACGTCAGGCTGGCCGCGAAGGACGCCGAGGACAACGTAACGACCCGTCAGTGGAGCTTCAGGGTGGCCCGGTAA
Organism: uncultured Rubrobacteraceae bacterium; assembly: GCA_964242955.1. Taxonomy (GTDB): domain Bacteria; phylum Actinomycetota; class Rubrobacteria; order Rubrobacterales; family Rubrobacteraceae; genus Rubrobacter_D. Next base: position 2,572 of record CAXTDD010000136.1, read on the forward strand.
CGGCAATGGGCGCCGGGAAGCCCCGGGCCTTGCGCGAAGGGGCCACTGGAATAATGGGCCGGTGTGGCTGTATGCTTCGGGCTTACGTTGTGCGGGCGTTCGGCGGAAGATTCGTGAGGGATCCGGAGGATGAGGATGGCTGAGAGCAGGTTTCGTTCGGTGGGTGTTCTGGTCGTGCTGGCGATGGCGGCCATGCTGGCCTGCCTTTTGGCCTGGGCTTCGAGCGCCCGGTCCCAGCCCGCGCCGCAGGACAGGCCCATCATCCAGCTCCTCGGCGTCAACGACTTCCACGGCCAGTTGGAGCCGACGACCCGCAGGGACCTGCCCCCCGACCGGAAAGTGGGCGGGGCAGCTTATCTCGACGCCCATCTCGACGAGCGCGAGGCCCAAAACCCCAGCGGCACCATCAGGGTCAACGCCGGCGACATGGTGGGGGCATCCCCTCTCATCTCCTCCTACTTCCACGACGAGCCCGCGTACTACGCGATGAACTCGATGGGCTTCGACGTGGGTACCCTGGGCAACCACGAGTTCGACGAGGGCGGCCCGGAGATGCTCCGTCTCATCCGGGGCGGCCAGAGGGACGACGGCAAGCAGTTCAAAGAAGGGCCCGACGGCCAGCCCCTCAACACCTCCGACCCGGACTACCCCGGCGCCGACTTCCCCTACATCTCGGCCAACACCGTCTACAAGGAAACGGGCGAGAACGTGTTGCGGCCGTACAGGGTACTTGAGAGAAAAGGCGTCAGGGTAGGGTTCATCGGGGTCACCACGGACGACACGCCCAACATCGTGACGCCGGACGAGGTTGCGCCCTTCGAGTTCAGGGACATCTCCGTCTCCGTCAACAAGTACGTCAGGGAGCTGCGCGCGCGGGGCATAGAGACCATCGTTGTCCTCGCGCACGAGGGCGGTTTCCAACAGACCGCAGACCCAACGAAGCCCCCGGCGGAGGGCAGGATCCTCTCGGAGGCCGCCCAGATGTCCGACAGCGTGGACGTGGTGGTCGCCGGGCACTCCCACTCCAAGCTGGACAACTGCGTGGACGACGACAACGGCGCCGTCCGCGACGCGGCCACCGGCGGGTGCCGCGAGGACAAGCTCGTCGTTGAGTCGTTCAGCGCCGGCACCGCCTACGAAGCCGTGCAGATGAAGGTCGACCGCCGCACGGAGGACGTCGCGAACGCCTCGGCCGGCGTCTTCAACACGTACCAGGACGAGGTCACGCCGGACGCCGAGACCGCCAAGATCGTGGCCGAGTACAAAGAGAAGATCTCGCCCATCTCCGAACGCGTGGTCGCCACCGCCTCGGAGAGGATCTCCCGGGACAACGCGGACACCACCCCCGCCGGCGAGAGCCCGCTCGGCGACCTCATCGCCGACGCGCAGCGCGACTTCGCCGAACCCGGCGACGCCCAGGCCGACTTCGCCTTCATGAACCCCGGCGGCATCAGGGCCAGCATAGAGGCGGGTCCCGTCACCTACGGCGAGCTCTTCGCCGTTCAGCCCTTCGACAACCAGGTCGTCTCGATGGAGTTGACGGGGGACCAGATCTACCGCCTCCTCGAACAGCAGTTCCCGCCGAACCAGGCCTCCAAGCGCATCCTCCAGGTCAGCGGCCTGAAGTACACCTACGACCAGTCGCTCCCCGCCGGAGAGCGCATAGTTTCCCTGACGAAGACCGACGGCACCGCCGTAGAGCGCGCCACCACCTACGAGGTGGCGGTGAACAGCTTCATAGCCGCGGGCGGCGACAGCTTCACCGTCCTCAAGGAGGGCCAGAACGTCCGGACCATCGGCAGCGACCTGGACGCGCTGGAGGCGTTCATAGACGACGAGGCCACCTTCGATGCCCCGGACCCGGCGACCGAGCAGAGGATCACGAAGCAAGGGTAGGCTTCAGGTAACAGGCTTCAGGTATTGGCTTTTCGGGCGCGCTTTCGGGGCGCGCCCTTTTCTATCTCGGGGGGTTGGGATCCGGTACCTGCAGGACCTCGCCCGGTCTTGCGCGGCGCAAGGCTTCTTTCGCCTCCGGCACGAGGGTCGCCAGGTCCGTCAGGCGGTTGCTCGGAGCCTGTAGGAGCAGGATCACGAGCTTAATACCCTCCAGGTTCTGCTGGTGCGGGATGCCCTGGTCCATCGTCACGAGCGCGTCGAATTCCTCTTGCGCCGATGCTATTAGATCCCCGTTGTCTTTACCGCGCCATCCCTGTCGCGATATCGTCACCGCCTCCATCTCAGGGGCGAACAGGCCGCCCAGTTTGCCTCGCAGGTTCTCATCGAGCAACAAGCGCATCTATCGCTTCGGGGGTCATCTCCAGGTAAGCTACTGCCTGCTCACGGGTCACGGTCGGGAAATCTTCCAGGAACACGTCCAGCGAGTCGCCCGCCGACAGGTGTTGGATCAGGATCTCCACCGGCACCCGCGTCCCGGCGAACACCAGCGCCCCGTTCATCACCCGCGGACTACGAGAGACCACCTCATCTTTTTTCATCTCCGCACCTCTATCGTGGCCACCGTAACGATTCTACCGCCCGCACCCATGAGGCGGGCCCAGGGGGTAACGAGGATCCGGACGCGCGACATCCGGCACATTTAACCTGAAGTTCAGCGGCAATTAACCTACGGTCGTTCTCTTTCTCCTATAGTTGCGGCGGTGACGATGGGCGGTCGAGGAGGTTGGGGCGTGGCTGGTAAACGTGTCGTGGCGATGCTGGTGTTGGGGACGCTTCTCGCGTTCGCGACGGCGGCCGGCGCCGCACCAGGGGACAGAGCCTCCGGGAACAACAAACCACGGGCGTTCGACGTCGGCCTGATCGGGGACTTCCCCTACGCGCCGGAGCAGGAGCGGCAGGCGGATAACCTGCTCGACGAGCTGAACGCCGAGAACCTCGCCTTCGTCGCCCACGACGGCGACATCAAGAGCGGCTCCACCGCCTGCACGGACAACGTGTACCGCAGAGAATACCGGCGCTTCGAGGGCTCGAAGAACCCGTTCGTCTACACCCCCGGCGACAACGAGTGGACCGACTGCCACCGTCCGCCGAACCCCACACCGGAAGAAGCGGACCCGCTGAACCGCCTGGACCTCTTGCGGCGCACGTTCTACGCCGACGACGAGTCGTTGGGCCGCCGGGAGATACCGCTGCAGCGCCAGGGCGAGGAATACCCCGAGAACGCCCGTTGGCGCTCCGGCGGCGTCACCTTCGCCACCATGCACGTCGTCGGCTCGAACAACAACCGCCCCGCCACGGAGGCTCCCACTACAGGCAACGAGAGGGAGTGGCGGGCCCGCAACGCGGCCAACATCGCCTGGCTCAAGGGCACGTTCGGGTCGGCCGAGCGGCGGGGCAGCGGGGCGGTGATGGTCGTGATCCAGGCCAACATCTTCGAGGAGGACACGGACCAACCTTCGGGCTTCACCGGGTTCAAAGAGGCCCTCAGGCGCGAGACCATAGAGTTCGGGAAGCCCGTCGTCCTGGTCCACGGCGACAGCCACTACTTCCGCATCGACAAGCCCCTCTACGCCGAGGATGGCGACGAGGAGACCCGCGTGCTCAACTTCACCCGTGTGGAGACCTTCGGCGACGCCGACGTCCACTGGGTCCGCGCCACCGTGGATACGGGCGACGACGAGGTCTTCTCCTTCGAGCCGGAGATCGTCGAAGAGAACATCGCGCCGTAGGAGGGTAGAGGGTGAAGCTCCAAAAAGGCCTGCTCTGCGTCCTCTTCTCACTGATCTCGGGCACGCTCGTGCTGTCGTCGGCCCTCGCCGCCGCACCGGAGGAAGGCGCCCGCCGCGACGGACTGCCGCTCGGCGGCCCTGGCCTGGAGGAGACCCGCGCCACGGAGAAGGTCGCGCCCGGCGTCCCCTACACGCGGCTCGTCCGGGGCGAGGAGTCGAAGAGGGACTTGTACACCCGGGACGTGGG
>CAXTDD010000137.1:0-6495 GCA_964242955.1 uncultured Rubrobacteraceae bacterium
CTCGGTACGCCGCACGCCACGCCGCCTAAGGGGAGGCTGCGGGGGTCGGTCTCGCGGGTGAACGGTCTCTTTCCCGGCGCAATGCACGGGGACTCGGGCCTCAGGTACCTCTCGGTCGCGGGCGACGCGGTGGATGGGTCGTCTTCGGGGAAGATTCGCGGGCGTTACGAGGGATTCGTCGAGGACGGCCAGGTGGCCGGGGACGGGGTCGTCCCCGTCGGGGCGGCGTTGCTGCCGGGGTCTGAAACGCTGGTTCTGGATGGGTTGCACCACAATGCCAGGTTGGGGCGGTGGTACGGGTCGGACGCGGAGTCCGTCGGGCGCTGGTGGCCGGAGGAGTTGCGTGTAAGAGGCGCGCTTGTGGGGAACAGCGGTGCGTAGTAGCCTCCTGGGGGTCCGGTTTACGAGAAGGGACGGTAATGCCGCCTGACGGCTCGCGTGGAGAGAGAGAGGGATACGCCTGGGACGTGCGGGGGGCCGATGCCGAGGCCCTCAGGAGTGCTATGAGCCACTTCCCGACGGGCGTGACCGTGGTGACCAGCGGGCGGGAGGAGAAGGCCGAGGGGATGACGGCCAACGCCGTGGTCTCGGTCTCTTTGGACCCGCTGCTCTTCCTGGTGAGCGTCCACAAAGACGCCCGCCTGAACGGCCGCATCCGGGAGGAGGGCCACTTCGCCGTGAGCCTGCTCGCCGACGATCAGGAAGGCCTCAGCAGGCTCTTCGCCTCCCCCGAACGCTCCAGCGGCCTCCAGGCCGTCAACTCCCTGGCCGGCGGCTACGGCTCGACGGGCGACCCGCTCGCCGCCGGGGCACTCGCCGCCATCGAGTGCGAGCTGGCGGAGACCTACACCGGCGGCGACCACGACCTCTTTCTCGGCCGCGTCGTCGGCGTGAGGCTCGGCGACACGCGTAAGAATCCTCTGGTCTTCCACGAGGGCGGCTACCCTTCGCTGGGTCCGGCCGGCGGCCCGGGCGATTCCGGCGCGTTCGTGGACTCCGTCAGGGGCTTCGACGCCCGCATCGGCCGCCGCACCCGACGCTAGATGTTCCGCCGCTCCCTCCTGCCCGTCGTCAGGCCGCATCCTTCGGACAGGCCGGGCCTCGCCCTCGCCGAAGGGGTCGAGGTGGACGGCGTGATCACCTCCGGCACCACCCGCCTCCCCGCCACCGGCGAGACCTACCCCGTAAGGAACGGCTACCTGGACCTCCTGAAAGGGCGCCTCGGCGCGGACAACATAGCGAACCTGACAAACCTCCTGCCCGGCGCGGGACGCGGCTACGAGCCGCTGTGGCGCGTCCGGTCCCTCACCCTCCTTACCGGCGAGACGTTCCCGAACGAACGCGAGCTGGAGATCATGGCCGACCTCGTCCGCCTGGAGCGCGGCGGCCTCTACCTGGACCTCGGCTGTTCGGCAGGTCTCTACACGCGAAACTTCGCCGACTCGCTGGGCGACGCCGGAGACGTGATCGGGGTCGACATCTCCCCCTCCATGCTCCACGAAGCCGCCCGCCGCTCCCGGAGAGCAGGCGCCACCCCCTCCTTCGCCCGCGCCGACGCGGACACCCTCCCCTTCGCCGACGCCAGCATGGCCGGCGCCGTCTGCGGCGGCACCCTCAACGAACTCGGTAACCCCGCCCGCGCCCTCCGCGAAACCCACCGCGTCCTCGAACCCGGCGGCCGGCTCGCCGTCATGGGCATCCTCAGAGCCCGAACCCCGAACGGCCGCCGCCTCCAACGCTTCCTCGCAACCGGCGGCATCCAGTTCTTCGACCCGGACGACACGATGAGCCTCCTCGAAGGGGCCGGCTTCAACCCAGATCCGCTGATAACCCACGGCGCCGTTTTCTTCGCCTCGGCCACGCGCACCTAAAGGACCCGACGTTTGACGCGGGCGGGTTTCAAACCCGCCCCTGCGGGCCGCCACGGGCAACGCTGCGTTCGTTGGAGACGACGGGCCGCCGTCGGCCACCGTGCGGGCCGAAGATCGGAGGGTGCAAGAGATCCAGCACACCCGCCGGGAACCGCGTCACAGCGGCTTGCGGAGGGATCGGTGTTCCCGCATACCACTGTCAGGCGCCGAGCTCGACGGTGAAGCCGCCGGGGGCCTCGACGTAGAACCCGTAGGCGTGGTGCCTCTCGGGGGCCGCCACGTCGAAGCCATCCTCGTTTAGTCGGCGGTTTATCTCGTCGACGGTATCTTCGCTCTCGATAAAGAACCCGATGTGGAAAGTTTCGGGATACGCCGCCGTTACAGACCTCCCCGACTTCATCAAGCTCAGCACGAAGCCATCGTCGTCGGACAAGAACGCCATGCCGGCGTTTCCTCCCATCTTGTGCAGGCCGAAGTACTTCTCCAGGAACCCCTCGGCGGCGCGGACGTCCGTAACGGTCAGGTTCGCGTGGTTCAGCTTCACGGGGCGGGCTCCGGGACACAGAGATTGCCTCGCATCGCGACCTCCTTTATTTGGGTACGCCGTACTCTGTTCTAACTGGGTACAATATACGCAGAAGGAGGGCTTGTCAATGTCTACGGAGTACTCGGGCCGGGGCGATCCGGCGCGGACGATCGAGCTCTTGTGGGGCACGCGGGGGCGTGGCGCGCGGGGTCCGAAGCCGGGTCTTACGGTTGACCGGATCGTGGCCGCCGCGATCGGGCTTGCCGACACCGAGGGCTTGGGGGGGCTTTCGATGCGTCGCGTCGCCGATCGGCTGGGTGTCGGCACGATGTCCCTGTACCGCTACGTGCCCGGCAAGGCCGAGTTGCTGGACGTGATGATCGACCGGGTGGCGGGCGAGGCCTCATGGCCTGAGTACGTTCCCGGCGGCTGGCGCGCGCGGCTGGAGCGGGTCGCCCGAGAGAACCGCCGGCTCTACGAACGGCACCCGTGGCTCTTGCAGGTATTCACCGGCCGGCCCCCGCTGGGCCCCGGCATCATGACCAAATACGACCACGAGCTACACGCCGTCGAAGGCATCGGCCTCACCGACGTGGAGATGGACTCGGTCCTGACCCTCGTACTCGAGTACGTGCGCGGGTCCGCGGGCAGCGCTATCGAGTCGGCCCAGGCTCCGGAGCACACCGGCCAGACAGACGACCAGTGGTGGACAGCCTTCGGACCCTTATTAGATGGGGTCTTCGACGCCGACCACTACCCGCTGGCCGCCCGCGTCGGATCCGCCGCTACCGAACAGTATCGGGGCCCATACGACCCGCAACACGCCTTCGAGTTCGGCCTCGGTCGCCTCCTCGACGGCATCGAGAAATTCGTGGACAACGCCTCCGGCCGCTAGCCATTTACGGCGCGGGAGCCCTTAGTGACAAACATAGCAGGTTGGCGCATTTATCAAGTTCCGCGCACAATGAGTCCTGAGCTTTGGGGTCTACCGTCGAGAGGAGCGATGTTTGCGTAGCTCGGCCGAGCAGCGAGCCACGGAACTACGGGAGGCGCACCGGGAAAAGGTGGCGCGCAACCAGGTACGAGCCAGTCCGCTGTGGGCACGGCCTTGTCGGGCCTACAACGTCCAGATCGAACCGGACCCCCGTACCAGGTCGTCGCTTGAGAAAGTACAGCAGAGCCTGAAGCGAGCGGAGCCCGACCTGCTGGTCTGTCCTCAGAAGACCCTCCACGTGAGCGTCGCCTGGCTGCTCGCCGTGCATGCGGGCTATACAGTTCCCAAAGACTCCCTCTGGAAGCATCACGGAGAGAAGTGGACAATGGAGCTGACCCGTATCGCGGCTGAGAGCGCGGGTTTTCGGATCACCTACGAGCACGTCGTGGCCACCGACTCCGCCGTGATCGCCCTCGCCCGGCCGAGCGAACCGGTGAACCGCATCCGCGGGATGATCCGCGAACGCCTCTGCTTGCCCCCCGAGACCCGCAACGAGGCGGACCTGGTGCACACCACTCTGTTTCGCTACCGCGGTGCGCTCTCCGATCCGGCAACATTTCTTGCCACGCTCGAGGACATCAGCGTCGACGCCACGGCCGAGGTCGGGGAGTTGGTCGTCTCGAGGGAGTTGGTGTACCCGTCGCTGGAAACGGAAGTACTCGGGCGCCTCCCGCTCGCTCCCCGGTAGCCGCACCAACACGTTGCGCAGGTGCGGGCAAGGTCGAAAGCAACCGCGCCGCCCGGAGCAGCATCGAAGAGTAGGTAGGCGGACAGGGAATTACCTACAATGGCGATCGGCACTGGTTTTCCTGCAGAGCCGATTACACGCCGGCGAGGTTCTGTTCCTGGCCAAGTTTACCGCGGAGCATTCCAAAGCCAACGGCTAAAACGCCACCCCGCAGCGCAGGATCACGTTCGAGAACGGCGTCGCCTCGCCGGTGCGGACGAGGAGCTTGGCGCCCGCGGACATGCGCTTCAGTTCCTGGTGGTAGACCAGACCGAGGTCAGGCAGGACCTCCTGGAGAAGGTTGGCGACGTCGGGGTTGTCCCTGACCTCCTCGGCAGCGGTGGCGCCCTCCACGACGATCTCTTCGAGCAACCCGAAGAGCACGGTCCTGAAAGTCGGCACGCCGAAGCTAAAGGCGAGGTCGACCACGGCGGGGCCCGGCGGAACGGGAAACCCCACGTCGCAAACGACGACGAGATCGGTGTGCCCGAGCCCGGCGAGCTCCCCCGCGAGCCGCGCGTTCACGATGCCGCCGCGCTTTACAGGGACTCCAGAACGTCCGGAGTCGGCAGGGCTCCCTGCGCCCCCTCCTTTGTCACCGCCGCGGCCCCCGCCCGGACCGCGTAGGCCACGGCATCTTCGAGGGAGGCGTCCCGCGCGAGCCGGACCGCCAGGGCGCCGACGAAGGCGTCTCCGGCGCCGGTCGTGTCCACCACCTCGGCCTTCGGGGCGGGGACGTGGCCGGCATCCTCTCCTTCAACGAAGACGGCCCCTTCGGGCCCGACCGTGACGACCGCGGACTTTGGGCCGAGGTGGAGCAGCTTCGGGGCGGCTTTCAAGGCACCGTCTACCCCATCTACCCTTTCGTCCAGCAGGAGGGCGGCTTCGTGCTCGTTGACGACCAGGGGGTCGAGCCCTTCGAGCACGGCCCGTGGGACGTCGAAGAACGGCGCCAGGTTGAGGATCATACGTGTCCCCTCCTCCCCGGCGACCTCGACCGCGCGCCGCACGGTCTCCAGCGGGACCTCCATCTGCGCGACGAGGACGCGCGAGTCCCGGATCTCCTCGCGCGCCGCGCCCACGTCTCGCGGGGTGAGGCTGCGGTTGGCGCCCGGGGCGACCGTAATGGCGTTCTCACCGTCGGCCGTCACGGTTATAAAGGCGGTGCCGGTGGCGACGTCCTCGGCCTCTTGGACGAGGGAAGTGTCCACACCCTTGTCCCCGAGCGCCCGCACCAACGGTTCCCCGAGCCCATCGTCGCCGATACGGCCCAGAAAGGCGGCGTCCGCGCCCAGCAGGGCCGCCGCCGCGGCCTGGTTCGCGCCCTTGCCGCCGTTGTGGGTCGAGAGTACGGCGTCCGTGACCGTCTCGCCCGGGCGGGCGCGGCGCTCGACCCTCAGGACGAAATCCTGGTTGATCGAGCCTACGACGAAGACGTCGGTCATATTAGCTTGTCAGCCATTCAGCTCGTCAGCATTTCAGCTATTCGGCTGACCGGCTGAGAGCGAGGGCCGCAAGGCCCGAAGCGTGCTGACCGGCTAACAAGCTTTACCTCCGCCTGACGGCTATCTGGCGCACGATGATGGAGGCCAGGGAGAGGGCCACCACGCGGGCAATGCCCTTGAGAACGGCCTCAAGGATGTCGTCTTTGACGCCGCGGCGTTCGGGGATCTGCTCCCCTATAAACCTGGTTAGCGGGCGGGCCAGGATCTGGGACCCCACTATACCCAGCGCCGTCACGAGCATCTTCTGCGTCCCGTCGCTCATACCTGCCCTTTCCGGTGACTCGGGTCCGCCCAGGCCGCGGTACTCCCGCGCCCGGTCGAGGCCCGCCACCGTTAGCTCGTAGTCCTGCGCGCCGCCGGCCGGAGGGTTGCCGGAGGCCCTGATGTAACCCTGGTCCACCAGGTAGCGGATCGCGACCTCGTCCTCCGTGGAGTCCGAGTCTATGCCGGCCTTCTGCGCCGCCCCTTTAGACGGCTCGCCCGGCACCACGACGGGGACCGGCTCGTAGAGCTTCCCGCCGGAGAGGTCGTGGATCGCCGCCAGCAGCCTGAGTGCCGCGTCCTGTACCGCGCTGTCAGCCAAACCGGGTCCTCCTCACTCGCCTGCCGCTACTGCCCGCCCCGTCCGCCGAGCCTCTCCATCTGCTGCTCCAACCGCTCCAGCCGCCGCTCCAGGCGGTCCATCCGGGCGTCCGCGTGCTCCCGCTGCTCCTGGCGATTCTCCCTGCGCTCCTCGATGCGCTCCCCGCGGCCCTCGCGCTGACCCCGGTCCCCCGGCCCGCCGCGCCCGCCGCCGCCTCCTGGTTCGTCCCTTCGTCCGCGTCCCATGGCATCCTCCCGGTAGGTTCTCTTCGACGCTGACAACGTACCCG
>CAXTDD010000138.1:0-6492 GCA_964242955.1 uncultured Rubrobacteraceae bacterium
TGCAGGTAGCGCCCGGTCGTGGCGACCGAGGCGTGCCCGAGGGTCTCGCGCACGAGGTGAATCTTCGCGCCGCGGTCCATGGCGTGGCTCGCGTGGGCGTGCCTGAGCCAGTGCGGGGAGACGGAGGGGGCGGTCCTCCGGCCGGCCCCCCGGGCCGCCTGCTTGACGCTCCGCTCGGCCTGGCGCGCCGTGATCGGGCGCGGGCCTCCGGCCGGCGCCCTCTTGCGCGAGCGGAACAGGGGGGCCTCCGGCTCCGGCAGGGCCAGGGCCGAAAGCTCGGAGAAGAGGCCCGCGGGCAGCAACACCCGCCTGGTCTTGCGGCCCTTGCCGAAGAGCGTGAGCTGACCGCCGCCGGCCTCCTCGCGGGGAACGAGGTCCCCGGCGCTCAGGGAGACGGCCTCCTCCACCCGGAGCCCCCCTATATAGAGGGAGCGCAGCAGCGCGCGGTCTCGGCCCTTCTTGGCCGCCGAGATCGTGTCGACGACCTCGTCGTGGGAGAGGATCCTCTCGGCCAGGGCGTCGCGCCTCGGCGGTATCTTCACGGCGCGACCCACGTCGAAGGGCAGGTAGCCCGTCTGGTGGCCGAACGAGAAGAGGCTCTTCACGGCGGCGAGCACCCTGGCCCGGTAGGCGTCGCCCAGCACCGAGACGTCGTCTGCGAACTCCTGCAAATCTGACAGCGTCACCGCCCGCAGCGGCTTGCCGCCGAGGAAGAGCCTGAGCTTCCCGTAGTCCGCGAGGTAGGCGTCCTTGGTCTTCTCGCTCTTGCCGAACAGCCACAGCTCGACCAGGCGCGCGTCGGTGACGGCGCCCGACATGCTCGCTGGGGCGTCGCCGCCTCGTCTTCCGACCTCACGGCCGTCCGCCCGCTCCAGCACCCGGGCCTCCTCTCCGATCGGTCCGCCGCCCGCAGGACACTCTAGCACGAATGTCGGCTAACAAGACATAGGCGACATTCAAAATCGCCCGATTCGGGGTGGTTTGCAACCGGTTCGTGCGACTCTTGCAACGCTTCGTTTCCCCCGGCCTCGCGGCTTAGGCGGCGCCGAGGCCATCTAGGCGCCGTTCCTCCTACCGTTGCCTGGCCTGGTACCAGAGCCAGCTCGGCTTCCGACTCCGTTCGACCTCCTCAGCGGGTACCGGCCCGAAGACGTCGCGCACCAGTACGAGGCCGAGGCCACCTGGCTCGCCGAGTGAGATCGCGAGACTCTAGCGCCATTCGGTCCTCCCTTCACCCCTTCTGCCCCGTTAAGTCGCCAGCGTGGTGCGCCAGCCCAGCCCCGCCTCCGTCGAACCCGCCGGTCGGTACTCGCAGCCGACCCAGCCACGGTAACCCAAGACCCTCAACTGATCGAACAAGAAGGGCCACCCCAGTTCGCCTGTGCCCGGCTCGGATCGGGCCGGCGGGTCCGCCACCTGAACGTGAGCGATCCATGGCATAAGATCTCTAAGCCGCGTCGAGACGTCGCCCTGGGCGACCTGACAGTGGTAGATGTCGAACAACAGCCCAACGTCGGCCGCCTCCAAACTGCTGATGGTGTCTCGCGCTTGCTCCTGGGTAGCCAAGAAGTATCCCGGCACGTCCCGCTGGTTGATCGCCTCCAGCACCACCCGAACACCGGCAAATTTCGCCTGCTCCGCCGCCCAGGCGACGTTGTCCTGGTAGACACCGGTCGCCGTTGCCACCGACACCTCAGCCGTACGGACACCCGCCATCACGTGCAGCATCGGGCACTCAAGAGCGGTGGCGTAATCCAGCGCGCGGCGCACGCCGTCACGGAAGGTCGTCACCTCACCCGGCAGGCAAGCCGCGCCCGAACGGGTCGCTGAATCCGGCGGGCCCACCGGGGTGTTGATGAGGATCTGCCGCAGCCCGTCGGCGGCTAGCAGGTCGGCCAGGGTCCCGGCATCGAACCCATACGGCGAGGCATACTCTACAGCGGTGAAGCCGCTCTGCGCCGCCGCTTCGAAGCGTCGCTCGAAAGGCAGCTCGGTGTACAGCCACTTGAGGTTGGCGCAGAACCGCAGTTCCACTTGGGCATTGTCCATCCCGATCCTCCCCGGTCGATACTCCTGCTTCCGCTTGCGCCTTGACAACTCCCAGTATAACGTATATGTTACGTATACGTTATAGGGAAAGGGTTCGCCTCGAAAATTCATCGGGCCAGCCTTCGACGCCAAGGGAGCGTCGTCACTGAGCATAGCGAAGTCAAAGGAGGTCAATGATGTCTGACGGACAGTCCAGCCCCGGCGACAATCGGCTGGCGTACGGAGCGGCCGCGAACCATCAGATGGTGCATGCCGGCGGCCACCGGTTCCATGTGGTCCGGGCAGGAGACGGGCCGCCCGTGGTCCTCGTCGCGGGGTTCCCGCAGAGTTGTTACGCCTGGCGGCGCGTGCTGCCGATCCTGGCCCAACGTCACACCGTGTTCGCGGTCGACCTGCTCGGGCAAGGCGACTCCGACAAGCCGATCGACGGCTACGACACTCAGACAGCCGCCCGGCGGCTCCGAACGTTGATCGAGGAGCTGGAACTCGAGCGATACGTCCTGGTCGGCCACGACATCGGCTCATGGATCGGTTATGCCTACGCTCATCAATTCCAGGACGAGATGCGCGGCCTGGTGCTGCTGGACGGCAACATCCCCGGCGTCACTTTGCAGCCGACCATCACCCTCGGCCCCGACAACTGGCGCAACTGGCACTTCCTCTTCAACCCGATTCCCGACCTTCCCGAGGCCCTCCTGCAAGGCCGGGAGCGTGTCCTCATCGAGTGGTTCTTCAGCCGCAAGACCGCCGACTGGACCTCCACCTTCACCACCGCGGACATCGACGAGTACGAACGCGTCTACGCCGGTCTCGGGGGGCTCCGGGGGATGCTCGGCTACTACCGGGCCGTCCTGCAGGACATCGAGCAGAACCGGCCGTTGATGGCGACGAAGCTCGACCTGCCCGTCCTCGCGCTGGGCGGCGACGTGGGCAGCGCCCCCGACCTCTACGAGCGGATACAGCCGCTCGGCAACGACGTCCGCGGCGGCGTCATCGCCGACAGCGGCCACTACGTCCCCGAAGAGCAACCGGAAGCACTCAGCACCGAACTGCTCCGATTCTTCGCCGGCCTCGCCCCCTAAGCCTGCGCTTGCGCAGGCGTCAGGCTCGACGGCCTGGTTTGCTCGGAAGCCCGTCCGCACCCGTTCATCGCAAGGAGTCCTTCATGCCCCCTTCTGCAAGTCATCCAGGCCCACCGCCCAGTTCCCACGCCACGCCGCTGATCGTCCACGGTGACGTGGGCTATCTCAGCGGCCAACTGCCCCGCCGCAACGGGACGCTTCAGCACCTCGGCACGGTCGGCGACGACGTCGACATCGACACCGCCAGGGCCGCGGCACGGCTGAGCGCCCAAGCATGTCTCGATGTCCTAGATCGAGAGCTGGGTGAACGGGCTGGTCCCCAGTTCGACAGGCTGCTCAAGGTCACCGGGTTCATCGCCTCCGCGCCCGGCTTCACCGCCCAGGGGGCTGTCCTCGACGCCGCCTCCGACCTTTTCCGCGAAGCGCTCGGGGACGCCGGCCGACACACCAGAAGCGCCATCGGGGTGAGCGCCCTCCCGCACGGGGCCTGCGTCGAGATCGAGATCACCGTCGCCACCCGCAACAAGCAAGGAGAAGCCCGATGAGCGCCACCGCAGCAGCAGCAACGCCCGACCGACGGACCAGGCGCAAGGCGTTCGCCGCCAGCCTGACCGGAACCGCGCTGGAGTGGTACGACTTCACCCTCTACTCCTCTGCCGCGGCTCTCGTGTTTCCGCAGCTCTTCTTCCCCAGCTCGCAGCCGCTGACCGGAACGCTGCTCGCGTTCTCCACCTACGCCGTCGGCTACGTCGCACGACCGCTCGGGGCCCTGCTGTTCGGCCGGCTCGGTGACCGGGTCGGCCGCAAGAACGTCCTGGTTGCCACCCTCCTGCTCATCGGAGCGTCGACCTTCTTCATCGGCCTGCTCCCCACCTACGTCGGGATAGGCGTGGCGGCACCGCTGGTGCTGGTGCTCCTCCGCTTCGCTCAAGGCGTCGGTGTCGGCGGCGAGTTAGGCGTCGCCGTCCTTTACAGCAACGAGAACGGGGACACTCGGCGGCGCGGATTCTGGTCGTCCGCCTCCCAGATGGGCCCGCCTATCGGAAACCTGCTCGCCAACGGTGTGCTCGCTCTCCTCACCCTGCTCCTCACCGAGAACGCGTTCGTCTCCTGGGGCTGGCGAGTGGCGTTCCTCTTGTCGGCGGTGCTGGTTGCGTTCGGCCTCTGGATACGGCTCAGACTCGAGGACACGGTTATTTCGAAGGAGATCCAAACCAGAGGTGAGCAGCCCGCCGCCCCGCTGCGCGAGGTCTTTGGCAGCGAGACCCGCGGCCTGATCGCCGCCGCCCTCAGCCGCATCGGCCCCGACGTCACCTACGCCCTGTTCACCGTCTTCGTGTTCACCTACGGCACCCTCATCGTTGGCTACAGCCGAAGCCAGGTCCTCGTCGCCGTCCTGATCGGCAGCGGCATCCAGGTGGTCCTGATCCCCCTCTTCGGCGCCCTGTCCGACCGAATCAACAGACGCCTGCAGTTCGGCGCAGCCGCCCTTGGCGCGGCGGTGTGGCCCTTCATCTTCCTACCAGCCATCCGCGACGGCTCCACCGCATGGCTGATAGGCGGCGTCGCCGTCGGCCTGACTTTGTGGGCGATGATGTACGGTCCACAAGGCGCGTTTATCACCGAGCAATTCTCCCCACGGCTCCGCTCCACCGGCAGTTCCATGGGCTTCGCCTTAGGCAGCGTCCTGGGCGGCGCGTTCGCCCCGCTCGCGTTCACCGCGCTGCTCAGCCGGTACGACGTCTGGGCACCCATCGCCATCTACGTGGCGGTTGCCTGCTCCCTCACCGTCATCGGCATGCTGCTCGGGCGCAACTACCAGGCAGCCGAAGACCTGCGCTACCTGCAACCACGCGACGAACGAGCCTCCGCAGCAACGAGGCGCGCCTGATCCTGCTTCCGTTCCTGGGCAGCGGGTTCGTCCCTACCGGTTCCGTGCCGTCCTGGCTGCGCTGGTTCGGCGAATACCAACCCTTCGCGTACGTCATGGAGATGCTGCGGGGGGCTGCTCCCGGGCGCCCCGATCGGCAACAGCTCGTGGCTCGCCGTCGCTTGGTGTGTGGTCATCGCGCTGGTCGGTTTCCTGTGGGCGCGAGCGCCATACAACCGCCGTGCCGCGCGGTAGCGTCCGCAGGTCGCGTGAGCCGCGGCTAGTCAGATGAGGACCGTGAGTAGTAACGGAGCGGAAACGTACGCTAACGAGCAAGCATTGTGGGCGTAGCACGCGCGAGGCCAAGATCGTGTCTCCGCCGTCGGCTCGCGTGGGTGTAGCGCCGCGCGGGGCTAGGAACCCGCGGGTGGCCCGAACTCGTCGGGCGACTCGGGGTCGCGCAGCGGCCGCATCCCGCCGCTTTGGACCGACTCGTCGAGCCGGAAGTGGTAACGGCCCAAAACGCGCACGTGGGCGTGCATGAGCGGCGAGACCCTGGCGAGGTCCTCGTCGCGGACCTCCGTGCCCGACTCCCGCAGGCGGGAGACCGCTTTGTCGAGGTAGAGCGTGTTCCAAAGGGCGACGGCGTTGAGGACGAGCCCGAGCGAGGAAAGCTGGTCCTCCTGGCCCTCGCGGTAGCGCTTCCTGACCCGTCCCCGGTCGCCGTGGAAGATCTCGCGGGCTAGGTTGTGACGCTTCTCGTGGCGGTTGAGCTGTACGAGGACGCGCCTCCGGTAGACCTCGTCGTCGACGTAGGCGAGCAGGAAGAGGCTCTTGGCGATCCTGCCGACCTCGGCTATGGCCTTGGCGAGTTCCGACTGCTTCGAGCCCGCCTGCAGCGCCCGCACCAGGTCGGAGCCCCTGACGGCGCCCGTCTTCAACGAGCCGACCACCCGCAGGATGTCCTCCCAATTCTCGTGGATGGTCCCGGCCTTTATGGTGTTGCGGCGCGAGAGGGTGTCCAGGGGGCCGTAGTCTGCGGCGCGGTCGATGCGCCAGAACCTCGCCTCGCCGGCGTCGGCCAGACGGGGGCTGAACTGGTAGCCCAGGAGAAAGAACAGGCCGAAGATTGCGTCGGAGTAGCCGGCGGTGTCGGAGGTGACCTCCTTGGGGTCGAGACGCGTCTGGTGCTCCAGGGGACCATCGAGCAGGAAGAGAGAATCTCTGAGCGTGCCGGGCACCACGATGCCGTGGAAGCCGGTCGAGCGGTCGCTCATGTAGTTGAGGTAGGTGATGCCGCGGCCCCGTCCGAAATACCTCGGGTTGGGACCGGCGTTAACGGTCCTGACCGGCACCACGAACCTAAGGCCGTCCACGGAGGCCACCTCACCGCCGCCCCAGGCGGCGACGACGGGGATCTCCCCTTGCGCGTCCACGAGGCGGGCGTTGGCGCGGGCGAGCGTTTCGTCGCGGACGTAGTTCTGCTGAACC
>CAXTDD010000139.1:0-6481 GCA_964242955.1 uncultured Rubrobacteraceae bacterium
CGCCGCCGACGCTACCTACTCCCCGGCCCTCTCGGCCCTCGCCAGCATCCGCGCCCGCCGTGGCGAGTACGGCGACGCCCTCGACTTCATCGCGCGGGCCGTCGAGGCCGGCGAGAACGACGTCGAGCACTTCAAGAGCGCGCTGGAGTTCGCCCCCCTCCACACCGACCCCCGCTTCCGCACCCTCCTCTCACGCATGGTCCACACCGAGGGCAACGGTCCTGGCTGATACGGGGCTCGGGTGAAGGGTCGCATCGTCCGGGAATCGAGAGGTCGGGAGTCGAAATGATCGTGTCGTTCGTGCGGGCTGGTAGTGATCGGCGGCGTTCCTCATGAGTAACCTTTCCGCGGCCACCGCCGCCGGCATCTTCCTCGTCCTCGTGGGCCTCGCCGCGCTCGCCTTCTCGGCCTACGCCCTCATCCGCGGCGGCAAGGGTCAGCGGGGTGGGATCGGGCCCACCTCCGAGCGCGGCATCCACATCATCGCGGGAGTGCGGATGCTCATTATCGGGACCGTGAGCTTTGTGGCGGGACTGTATCTGTTGTTGAGCTAGGCGGCTGGATCTCCGGGTGCGGCGTGTAACGGCTACAATCTCCCTAATTGTCGTATAACGGGAGGAGAGGCCTTGCCGCGGTTCTCTGTGGCGACCTTGCTCGCCTTGGGGCTAGCCTTCTTCGCGCTCTTCGGTTGCGGGGAAGCGGCCCGGAACGACGCGGATGAGACGTCCTCTGTGAACCTGACTCGCCAGGAGACCACCGGCGCCGGAGAGATAACCAAACAGGAATGCGCGCCCGGTGAGTCGACGGGCGGCGTTAGCGCGGTCCCGGCTGGTATCGTCGATAAGCAACTCGTCAGGCGGGCGGACAACATATTTGTCGGGCGCGTGATCGAGAAGGCCGAAGAGAGATCGCCGGCGGAGAGCGGCGGACCTTTACCAGAGACCGCTTTCGCCGTAAAGGTAGAGAGGAACGTAAAGGGGTCCCTCTCCGGAACCGTTACCGTGGTGCAGGCCGGCGGCTGCGATCCCAAGTACGGCGAGGTCGTGCTGATAAACGAAGATCCGCTGCTGAAACCCGGCGAGCGGGCCATCTTCTCCACGGGCGAATACTCGTCACCCGCCGATACCCACTACATCGTTGGCAGCAAATACGGAGACATGAGGGTCGAGACCCGGGCGCAGGAGAAGAGCATCATAGCCAGGCTGCGGGACGACAGAAAAGAATTCGTGCCTTACAGGCTGGCAAAACGCGATGAGGGTCCGAACCGAAAGACGCAATAACGGGCCCCGGCGCAGTTCGTCGCGTCCGCGTGCGCCCCACCCTTTGTAGAGACGCACCGGCGGGACGTCTGGCCACCGCCGCGTCATCCGACCGGGCATCGACCGACCCGGAACCGTGCGGGTCCAAACAACGCAGAAATCAGAGAAACTTCAGGCCGGAGGTGGCGCTTCTGAGGTCCTGCAAGAAACTGTCGGTCTCCTGGCCGCGGTGGTGGGCGATGTCTTTGCTGGTCTCCAGGATCAGGAACTCCGGGATCTGACGCCTGAGGCTCTCGGCGTGCCAGACGGCGGCCCTTATGTCCTGGATGTCTTCTTCGGTGCCGACCATGGCGAGCACGCGGGAGATTCCGACGGCGCCGAGGTAGTCGAGGGCGACGGCGTCTTTGAGGAGGGTGGCCTCGGCCCCGGGATTGGGGGGAGCGCCCGGCGGGTGGGCCTCGATGGCCTCCATCACGGTCCGGGTGGCCTGCGGGGGGAAGTCCGCGTCGTTCAGGATGCGTTGGGCGACGGCGGCCGAGCGCCTGGCGTGGTCTTCGGGCTCGCGCATGGCGTAGGCCTTGTAGAGGCCGATGTCGTGCAGGAGGGCTGCGACGCGCAGGATCTCCCCGTCGTGGGACATCCCCTCCGAATCGGCGAGCTCCTCGGCGAGCGCGTGCACCCGCAGGCAGTGACCGTAGCCCCAGACCGGGTGCGTGCCCGCCCGCGCGACGAGGGCATCTATCTCCTCCACCAGCGGCTTCATCAGGGGCAGTCTAGCGAATAGGCCCTGCCGCCGCGAATCCGCCCGGACAGGTTACCTGCCACTCGCGGCGCTGGTGCCGGTGGCCTCCTCTATCGCGGTGAGCGGGGTGGCGACGCTCTCCAGGGACTCGCCCTCGGCCCTCACGCCCAGGATCAGCTCGATCACGGCGGCGAAGATCATGAGCCCCGCGCCGAAGAGGTAGCAGAGCAGCAGGTTGAAGGGGTCGCCCGTGCCGATCACGTTCCCGAAGATAACAGGACCCGAGATGCCGCCGAGGCCCGTGGCTATGGCGTAGAACACGGCTATAGCCATAGCCCGGATCTCCATCGGGAAGACCTCGCTGACCGTGAGGTACGCGGCACTCGCCGCCGACGAGGCGAAGAAGAACACGACGCACCACAAGATCGTCTGCGTCGTGGCGGTCAGGACGTCCTGGTAGAAGAGGTAGCCGGTCAGGGTCAGGAGCGCGCCGGAGAGGAAGTAGCAGCCCGAGATCATGGCGACCCGCCCGATGGTGTCGAAGAGGCGCCCGAGCAGCAGCGGCCCGAGCACGTTGCCGACGGCGAAGGGAAGCAGGAAGTAAGGGACGCTTCTCGACTCTATGCCGTAGAAGCGCGTCAGGACCAGCGCGTAGGTGAAGAAGATGGCGTTGTACAGGAAGGCCTGGGAGCCCATCAGCGTCAGCCCGAGGACGGTGCGTTTCGGGTACATCTGGAACATGGCTTTGAGGATGATGCCGAAGCCTATGCTCTTGCGTTGTTCGATGGTGATGGGCGGGTCCTCGACCGGGGGCAGGTCGCGGCCCGTCTGGGCCCGGATCTGGTCCTCTATCATGGCGGTGGTCTCCTCGGCCTCGTCGTTGCGGCCGTGGGTGGCGAGCCAGCGCGGGCTCTCCGGGACGTAGCGCCGGATCAGGAGCACGCAGAGGCCCAGCACACCTCCGAGGGCGAACGCTATGCGCCAGCCGTAGAACTGGTTGACGATGTTCTCGTTGAGGATAAAGATCGAGAGCGCGCTGCCAAGTATCGCCCCCATCCAGTAAGAGCCGCTGATCGCGAGCGCCACCTGGCCGCGGTAGCGGGCCGGTATCAGCTCGTCCACCGCGGAGTAGATGGCCGAGTATTCCCCGCCGATGCCTGTGCCGGCCATGAACCGGCAGAAGACGAAGAACAGGAAGTTGGGCGAGAAGGCCGTAAGGAAGCTGAATGTGAGGTAGACCGCGAGCGTGATGATGAAGAGCTTCTTCCTGCCGAAGCGGTCGGTGAGGTAGGAGAAGAACAGGGCGCCGGTGCAGGCGCCGGCTATGTAGATGCCGGCGGCCAGGCCGATCTGGCCCTCCGTGAAGTTCAGCCCGGACTCGGGTTCGGCGAGGACGCCGGCGATGTTACCGACGACGGTGACCTCCAGGCCGTCCAGGATCCAGGTGATCCCCAGGGCCGCCACCACCAGCCAGTGCCACCGCGCCCACGGCAGACGGTCCATCCTGGCCGGGATCCTGCTCTCGACCGCCCGCGCGTTCGCAGCCGCCTCGCTCACCTCTGAACTCCTCTCTTTTCGGCCGGGCCGATCTCGCCGGCCCGCCTTTTCCCGGGGGCTTGCTTACCCTTTGAAACGTCCCGTTGAACCGCCCCGTTAACCCGGCCGCGGCTTGTTTGCCCGCCACCCCGGCGAGGAACCTATGGATCCCACACGCCGGGGTGGCGAGGAAGCGGTCGAGGAGGTCGAGATGGGCGCTTTTCCGGGCAGGATCCTGCTGGCGACCGACGGTTCGGAGGACTCGGCGCTTGCCGCCGGTGCCGCCATCGAGATGTCCAACGACACCGGCGCCGAGTTGCACGTCGTGCACGTCGGGGAGTCGAGGCCGGTCCACCCGCCCCCGACCGCGGGCCCCGCGCTACCGACCACCACCAGGGAGGAGATCCGTCAGGCCGCCCAGAGGCTGCTCGACCACCAGAGACAGGAGCTAGAGGGGGCTGGGGCCAGCATAGAGGAGACGCACCTGAGGATGGGCCGCCCCGAGGAGGAGATCCTGCGCCTCAGCGAGGAGATGGTCGCGGGCCTCATAGTCCTGGGAAACCAGGGCCTCGGCGGCAGGTTCAGCAGGATGCGCCGCTTCCTCATGGGCAGCGTCTCCGAGAGCGTGACCCGCTACGCCCGCTGCTCGGTAATGGTCGTGCGCAAGGATCTCTACGACAGGCCTTCTTAGAGGTATCAGGCTTCAGGTTTTCGTTTGACGGGGCGTGGTTCGTGCGTCGTAGATCGGGCACAGCACCGCGACGAAGGGCCAGGTCCCTTTCCATAACCAGTGCCGTTGCCCCACACCCGATGTAGGGGCGGTTCGTGAACCGCCCCCGCGTCCGGCCTAACCGATCGCGTACGAAAGGGGCGTCGCGCTTCTACCGTCGGGTCCGTCGGCGAACGCCTGCGGGTGGAGGATGCGGGCCAGGATCTCCACGCCGTCCACCAGCCGCGGCGCGGGCCGCGAGAAGTACGAGTTGGCGTCCACGACCCACACGCGGCCGTTCTTCACGGCCGGCACGTCGGACCATCCGGGCAAATCGGGCAGGGCGCGGGCCTCTTCGGCGGCCCGCCCGGCGTCGAAGCCGCAGGGCATGAGGACCAGAACCTCCGGGGCGGCCTCGAAGACCGTCTCCCAGGTCAGGCGCACGGAGCGCTCGCCGGGGCCGGCGAAGAGCTCCCGCCCGCCGGCGAGGCGGACCATCTCCGGGACCCAGTGGCCCGCGGAGAACGGCGGGTCGAGCCACTCTATGCACCCGACGGACGGACGGGGAAGGTCCGCGACTGTCTGCTCGATCTCCGCGAGACGACCCCGAAGGGCGGTGACGCGTTCTGCGGCTTCTTTGCCGCGGCCGACGGCCTCGCCGATCCTCGCGGAGTCGGTCAGGACGTCTTCCAGAGAAGTGGGGTTGAGCACCAGCAGCTCCGGGTTGCCCCGGAGACCGGCGATGGCCTCTTCGACGAGGTTCGTGGAGACGGCGCAGACGTCGCAGAGGCCTTGCGTTATGACGAGGTCGGGGGCGAGGGTTTCGAGCCCGTCGGCATCGAGGGCGTAGATGCTCTCGTCGTCGGTGACCAGCCGGTTTACCTCGGCGTCTATCTCGGCGCCGGAGAGGGTGGGATCTATCCTGGAGCTCGTGAGCCTGGGCAGCTTCTCGATGCCCGGTGGGTGGTCGCACTCGTGGGTGACGCCGACGAGGGTGTCGCCGGCCCCGGCGAAGTGGACCATCTCGGTGGCGCTCGGGAGCAGGGAGGCTACGCGCACGGGAGGGCTCCTATCGGCGTGGTTTGCGGACGTCGCGCAAGAGGGCTGCCTGGCCGACGTCGTCCGTGGTAAGCATGCCGACGAGGTCGCCGTCCTTCATGACGGGGACGGCGCGCAGGCCGCTCTCCTGCAGGATGCGGTTGCCGTCGGTGAAGAGGTCGTCGTCGGGGGAGACGGTCGGGTACTCCGTCCTCATCAGGTCGCGGACCGTCGCGTAGCGCTCCGGGGAGTGGGCTGCGGACATGATCTCACCGCGCGTGATGATGCCGACGAGACGCCCGTCCTCGTCCACGACGGGGAAGTCTTCCTGGTAGCCGTGTAGGACGGCCTCGAAGACCTGCCCGAAGGTGTGGTATGGCGTCATCGTCTCCGTGCGGCGCTTGCTGCCCATCACGTCGGAGACGAGCAGGCCGCGCAGCACCTCCCGCTGGCGGACCATCTGGGCCTCGCCACTCGCCCCTAGAAAGATGAAGACGGCGACGAGGGCGAGGAAGGGGTTGCTCACGAGCCCGACGAAGAAGAACCCGACGGCGAAGACCTGCCCCACGGTCGACGCTATGTCCGTGGCCCGCACGGCGCCGAGACGGGTGGCGAGCAGGCCGCGCAGTATCCTTCCCCCGTCCATCGGGAAGGCGGGTATGAGGTTAAAGACCGCGAGCGAGACGTTCATCAGCCCGAGCAGGGCGAGCACCTGACCGACCGAGGTTACCGACTGCAAGACGCTCACGGTGCCGAGCAGGTTCGCGCCCAGCAGGAGGGCCGCGCCGAAGAAGATCGGGGCGAGCACCACGTTGACCAGGGGTCCTGCGATGGCGATCTTGACCTCGTCCCACGGGTTCTCCGGCAGCGACTTGAGCCGCGCCAGCCCGCCGATCGGGAGCAGGGTTATATCGGGCACCTCGATGCCAAGCCTCTGGGCCACGAGCGCGTGCCCGAACTCGTGCAGCAACACGCAGAAAAACAGCGCGACGACGATCCCGGAAGTTATGAGGGCCACGAGGGCGTTTCCGTCGCCCCTGAACCCGAGGTAGAAGAAGAAAGCCAGGAGCAGGAAGAAGGTCCAGTGGACCCTTATCTCTATGCCGAACACCCGGCCGATCTTGAACGAACCACCCATCGCAAGAAAGTTTACCCCACCCGTAGGGCAGGGACGTGATCCCCGTACCCACCCCCCCC
>CAXTDD010000140.1:0-6448 GCA_964242955.1 uncultured Rubrobacteraceae bacterium
AGACTGCATATTCTGCAAGATAGCGGCAGGGGAGATAGACGCCGATATGGTCCAGGAAGAAGAAGATATCGTGGCCTTCAAGGACATCAACGGCCGGGCACCGGAGCACGTCCTCGTCATCCCGCGGCGGCACGTACCGAACCTGGAGGCGATGGCGGACCTGCCCGACGCGGTAGCCAAGAGGCTGTTCGAGGTATCGAGCGAGGTAGCGAAGAAGCTCGGGATAGACGAGAGCGGCTACGCGGTGAGGATCAACAACGGCCGGGACGCCGGGCAGGAGGTCTTCCACCTCCACCTGCACGTCCTCGGCGGCAGAAAGATGGGGATGCCATGAGCGCGTCGGAGCGTATCCGGCAAGACACCAAAACAGCGATGAAGGAGCGCGACCGCCCGCGCCTCGGCGCCCTGCGGATGCTAACCGCCGCGCTCAAGAACGGCGAGATCGAAGCCGGAAGACCCCTGGACGAAGCCGAAGAGCAGACCATCCTCAGGCGCCAGCTAAAGCAGCGCGAGGAGTCGGCCGAAGCCTTCCGCAAGGCCGGCCGCGAGGACCAGGCGGCCTCCGAAGCCACCGAGGCCGAAGTCGCCCGCGCATACCTGCCCCAGCCCCTCTCCTCCGAAGAACTGGAGAAGATAGTGGACAGGGCCATACAAGAGACCGGGGCGACCGGCATGCGGGACATGGGCGGTGTAATGGGCCGGGCCGTGCAGCTCTCGGAGGGCAGGGCCGAAGGCCGCGAGCTGTCCGCCCTCGTCAAGGGGAGGTTGCAGTGAGAGCTTTTAGCTATCAGCCCTTAGCCTTTAGCTTCTTCTCGATCGGAGTAGCGCAGCCGCGAGAGTCATTGCCAGGTTCGAGTTCTGCGGCGGGACGGAAAAGCGCGAACGGACGTTTAGAGACGACTGGCTAAAAGCCAATGGCTAAGAGCTAACAACAAAGGAGTTACGACGGACATTACAACAAGCGGCCAGGTAGAAGCGAAGCTCGTGGTACCGCCGGGGCGGATGCTCGACGTTTTCGGCGAGCGGGATTCCGTCTTGCGGCGGGGCGAGGAGCGCGTGCAGTGCGAGGTCGTCGGGCGGGGGAACGAGATCCTGCTGCGCGGGGGGGGGGCGGCCGTGGAGAGGGCCGAGGCCGTCTTCGACGGGCTGGTCGGCCTCGCCGAAGAGGGGCATCAGGTGACGCCGGAGACCGCCGAGAGGCTCTACAAGATGGCCGACGGCGGGGGCGGGCGCGAGGTGCTTGGGGACGTGATCCTGACGCACCGCGGCCGGCGCGTCGCACCGAAGACCCGCAACCAGAAGGCGTATACGGATGCGATCCGCAACCACCAGGTCGTGTTCGGTATTGGCCCGGCGGGGACGGGGAAGACGTACCTCGCGGTGGCCCTGGCGGTGGAGGCCCTGAACAGGGGCGAGGTCTCCAGGATCATCCTCACCAGGCCCGCGGTGGAGGCGGGGGAGTCGCTCGGGTTCTTGCCCGGGGACATGATGGCGAAGGTCGATCCGTACTTCAGGCCGCTCTACGACGCGCTCTACGAGATGATAGACCCGGCGCAGTTCCAGGGCCACCTGGAGCGCGGTATAATCGAGATCGCGCCGCTGGCTTTCATGAGAGGGCGGACCTTGAACGATGCGTTCATAATCCTGGACGAAGCCCAGAACACCACCCCCCAGCAGATGAAGATGTTCCTGACGCGCCTCGGGTTCGGCTCGAAGATGGTCGTAACCGGGGACCGCACGCAGGTAGACCTGCCCAAAGGCAGGATGAGCGGTCTGGACGACGCGAGGCGGGCCCTGACCGGGGTCGAAGGCGTCTCCTTCGTGGGACTACGGAGGGACGACATAGTGCGCAGCGACCTCGTCATGCGTATAGTGGACGCCTACGAGGGTGCCGAAGAGGGCGACGGGGCCTAACAGCCCGGCGCGGGGGCGACCATGAAGCTCAAAAGGACCGTACCTAACCCGCCCCTCGGGGCCCGCGTGGACGATCTCCACCGTCCGCCGACGCGTTTCGAGCGCCTGCGGGAGTGGATGGAGGCGGTGCCCACGCTGCGGTTCTACGCCGTGCTTACCCTCGTCACCTGGCTCTCGCTGACCGCCCTGATAGGGCTCGCCTCGGGCCAGCCCATAGAGCGCACCGTCCCGGAAGGCATCATAGAGCGCGGAGACTACGGGCAGCTAGAGGGCCTGCTCCAGGACACGAACCCCTGGACCGTCCTGCTCGGGGTCGCGATGGTCGTGGCGATAGAGCTCGGGATCGCCTGGTACTTCCTGGAGCGCTTCGGGCGCCGCATCCTCAAGACGAATACCGCCATCAGGATCGCGCTCGCGGCCTCCCTCACCATATTGTTCACGGCGCTCGCCCGGTTCTTTACGGAGCTCGATTTCAACGCATACCTGACGCCGCTCGCGGGCCTCTCGATGATAGGGACCCTGCTTTTGGGTCCGCGGCTGATGTTCCTCATGGTCGTCGTCACGGCGGTCAACATCGGGGTGATGAAGGGAAACGACTTCCTGTTGACCGCGGCGTTGTTGCTCTCTTCGGGGTTCGCGATCTACACGGTCGTTCGGGTCGCTTCGCGCCAGCAGTTGCTCAAGGCCGGGATCTTTATCGCCCTGGTGACGGCGGTCGTTACTTTCGCCATAGGTCTGATCGGGGGCGCCATCTTCGTCGATGCCCTCTGGCTGGGCGTGCTCGGCCTCGGTAGCGGCCTGCTCTCGCTCATGATCACGATGGTGCTGCTACCGTTTTTGGAAGACGCCTTCAACATCCTCACCCCCATGAAGCTCCTCGAGTTCTCGAACACCAGCAACACGCTGATCCACAAGCTGCTGCAGAAGGCGCCGGGCACGTTCACGCACTCGATGCAGGTGGGGACGTTGGCTGAGAACGCGGCCGAGAGGATCGGGGCGAAACCGCTGCTCGCGCGGGTCGGAGCCTACTACCACGACATCGGGAAGATGGAGCACCCGGCGTACTTTATAGAGAACCAGATCGGCCAGATAAACCCGCACGCGGCGCTCTCGCCGACGCTCTCGGCGAAGGTGATCCGGCGCCACGTCAAGGACGGGCTGGAGATGGGCCGCGCGTGGGGCCTGCCCCAGGAGATCCTGGACATCATCGCCCAGCACCACGGCACCACCCGCATCGAGTACTTCTACCGCAAGGCCATCGAGGTGGACGGCGAAAACGTGAACGAGGCGGACTTCCGTTACTCGGGCGGACTGCCCAAGAGCAAGGAGGCCGGCATCGTGATGCTCGCCGATTCTATAGAGGCGACGGTCAAGTCCCTCTCGAAACCCACCCCCAAGCGCATAGAGGACATCGTCACCGAGACCATCGACAGGAAGCTGGACGACGGGCAGTTCGACGAGTGCGCCCTGACGATGCACGAGATCCACGAGGTCGGCGAGGCGATATTGGAAGCCCTCATCGGCTTTCTCGGCCCGCGCATCGAGTACCCCGGGGGCCCCGGGGACTCGCGCAACGGCAAGAATACCCCCCGCAAGGGCGTGGAGAAGACCGGCCCCGGGAAGAAGATCCCGGAGGAAACCATCTGAGCGGTCCACAACCCTTCGCCGTCGAACTCCTCGACGAGGTCGGCCACGGCAGGCTCTCCGCCCAACGCGTCACCGACCTCTTCGCCGCGGCCTTCGAGATCCGGGGCCTCGACCTCGACCGCGTGGGCGAGGCCTCCGTCGCGCTCGTCGGCCCCGAGGCCATCAGGGAGTTGAACCTCCGGTTTAGGGGGAAGGACGGGGAGACGGACGTCCTCAGCTTCGAGGTGGACGGTCCCTACGGGGAGATGGTCGGCGAGGTCGTGATCTGCCCGGGGTGCGCGGAGATGGGCGTCGAGGAGCTCGTGGTCCACGGCGCGTTGCACCTGGCGGGCATGGACCACGGCGAAGAGTTCGAGAACAGCGAGATGGCCCGGCTGCAGGAGAGCGTGCTGGAAGGGACGCGTGGTTAAGCAGCCACGCAAGCCCATGAAGGGCCAGCAGGGCGTTGGGCGCAGCTTCGAGCACGCCTACCGCGGGGTCGTCTCGGCGGTGCGAACCCAGCGCAACATGCGATTCCACGTCTTCGCCGCCCTCGGGGTGCTCGTCGCCAGCGTGCTGGTGGGGGTCAGCAAGCTGGAGCTGGCCGTGCTGGTGCTTACCATCCTCCTGGTGTTCGTCACGGAGATGTTCAACACGGCGATGGAGTTCGTGGTGGACCTCGTCACGAGCGAGTACCACCCGCTTGCAAAATTGGCGAAGGACGTCTCGGCCGGAGCCGTCCTCGTATCCAGCGTGGGCGCGGTGCTGGTAGGGTACCTGATCCTCGCGGACAACCTTGGTCCCTTGTCTATGGAGACCTTGAACAGCATCCGCCGCTGGCCGGGGCACGTCACGCTCGTCTCTTTGGGCGTCGTCGTCCTGGTGGCGGTGCTCGGCAAGGCGTTGACGCGCTCGCCGAACGCGTTCTACGGGGGGATGCCGTCCGGGCACGCGGCCGTCGCCGGCGGGGGGGCGGCCAGCTGCGTGGCCGCCGGGGGCCGCTACGCGGGGCTGGTGTCACTGATCTCGCTCCTCATGGCCCTCCTGGTCTGCCAGAGCCGGATCGAGAGCGGCATCCACAGCCTCTACCAGGTGGCCGTCGGCGCCGCCATAGGCTCCCTCATAACCCTCGCCATCTTCCAGCTACTGTGACGGATAGGAGCCCCGACCTGGACTCTCTGATGACCGCGGCCCGCGAGGCCGCCAAAAACGCCTACGCCCCCTACAGCGACTTCTCCGTCGGCGCCGCCATCCTGACCCAGGGCGGCGCCGTCCACGCCGGCTGCAACGTGGAGAACGCCTCGTACGGGCTCTCCATCTGCGCCGAACGCAACGCCGCGACCAGCATGGTCTCCGCCAGCCCGGACGACCGCCGGATCAGTGCGGTCGCGGTCTTCAGCCCCAACACCTCCCCGTGTTTCCCGTGCGGCGCGTGCCGGCAGTTCTTGCGCGAGTTCGGCTGCGAGGAGGTCGTGGTCGAGGACACCTCGGGGCTCCGGCGCTATCCTTTCGAGGAGATCCTGCCGAACTCCTTCGGGCCGGAGGACCTGTGAGCGGTCCCGCGGACAACGGCGCGCCGCCCGATGGGCTCAAGAGCGGCTTCGTGGCCGTGGTGGGCCGGCCCAACGTGGGGAAGAGCACGCTCGTCAACCGGCTGGTGGGGGAGAAGGTCTCGATCACCTCCCCCCGCCCGCAGACGACGCGCAGCCCGATCCGGGGCGTCCGCAACGGCGAGGATTACCAGGCGATCTTCGTGGACACCCCGGGCTCCCAGAAACCGCGCGACACCCTGCGCGCCAGGATGCAAGAGCAGGTGTTGGACAGCCTCTCCGGGTCCGATATAGTCCTCTTCCTGGTCGACGCGCCCCAGGCCGCCGAAGGCCTCGGCACCGGCGACCGCTACGTCGCCCGCCTGGTCGCCGACAGCGGCACCCCGGCCATGGTCTGCATCAACAA
Source organism: uncultured Rubrobacteraceae bacterium (assembly GCA_964242955.1). GTDB lineage: Bacteria > Actinomycetota > Rubrobacteria > Rubrobacterales > Rubrobacteraceae > Rubrobacter_D. The sequence continues at coordinate 5,497 of CAXTDD010000140.1, forward strand.
GATGGACCTCCTCTCCGACCCGACGAAGGTGCTGCCCGTCATCCAGGAGGTCTCCGAGCTCGGCGATTGGCGCGAAATCTTCCAGATCAGCGCCGCCGAAGGCACGAACGTGGACGCGTTGATGGGTGCCATCGTGGACCTTCTGCCGCCCGGGCCCCGGTACTTCCCCGAGGGGATGGCAACGGACTACCCGGAGACCCTGATCCTGGCCGAGTACATCCGGGAGAAGGCCCTGAACGCGCTGCGCGACGAGGTCCCGCACGCGGTTATGGTCGAGGTGGACGAGGTGGAGCGCAAGGAGAACGTCACCGTCGTCTACGCCATCATCCACGTAGAGCGCGGCACCCAGCGCATGATCGTGCTCGGCAAGGGCGGCAAGACCATCAAGAAGATCGGCACCGAGGCCCGCCGCGACGTCGAGCGCCTGCTGGGCACCAGGATCTACCTCGATCTTAAGGTGAAGGTTACTCCTGGCTGGCGCGGCGACAAGAAGTTCCTGGAGCGGTTGGGTTTATAATTGTCTGCGGTCGTGGCGTAGAGCGGGGAGAGCGGGAGTTGGCGATGAGGGTGCGGGAGTTTGCGAAGACGGTGGACCACACCCTCTTGAAGCCGGACGCCACCGAGGAGCAGGTAGCCAGGATCTGCGAGGAGGCGGCAGAGTACCACTTCGCGGCGGTGTGCATCCCGCCGTGCTACGTGCGGCTGGCGGCTAAAGAATTGCGCGGGACGGACGTGAAGGTCGCGACGGTGGTCTCGTTCCCGTTCGGCAACGACGCGACGGCCGTCAAGATCTCGGCCGTCAGGGAGGCGATCACGCGCGGCGCCTCGGAGATCGACGTGGTCATGAACATCTCCAAGTTTCTCTCCGGCGAGTTCGACTACGTCGCGGACGAGCTCGCGAGCCTCACCCAGGAGGTGAGCGTCGTCGCGATGAACAACGGCCTCAACGACG
>CAXTDD010000141.1:0-6443 GCA_964242955.1 uncultured Rubrobacteraceae bacterium
CCCCCCGACGAACCCCAGCGCGAGGCCGAGCCCGGCGGTAAGCCCCGCCGCCGCGACGCCGGACAAAGTGCCGATCAACGAGACGGCCCCGTCCGTGCCGGGCGGCACTGTCCGGAAGGTGGAGATCAGGCGCGGCGGGGGGCGCTACAATTGCCCCACCTCGGACTCGGGGGTGTCGGCTATGGCCGCTCCGACGGCGGCGACGTAGGCGACGGAGAAGGCGTCCGAGACGTCCAGCGCGTAGAGGAGCGCGCAGAGGACGGCGACCCCGGCGTTGGCGAGGGCGTTCCTGGCGCCACGCCGTCCGCCGTGCTCCTGCGCATTGCCCGCGCGCCGCTTGCGCTCGTAGCCGAGACGGGTCAGGGCGGACCCGCCGACGACGAAGAGGACCAGGACCGCGAAGCCCGGAGCCCCGAGGCTGGCGTAGATCACGGTCCCGACCACAACGCCGCCGAGGGCCCCGCCCCGGCTCGCCATGCCGAGCGCGTAGGCCAGGAGGGCGAAGGCCACCGTGACCGGCAGGGCGAGTACTACCTGCTGGTCCAACCCCTCTAGACGGCCCGGAGCCGCTCGAGCAGGCGCCGGGCGTAACGCCCGCACTCTACGGGTGCCGCGTGCAGGAGGGCGGGCTCCACCATCCCGGCCTTCACACCCGCCTCCGTCAGGCGCCCGACGCCCTGGTAGAGGAGGGAGCCGGCGAGGGGACTGGGCCGGTCTGGGACGGCGACGACCAGACCGTAGAGCACCTCCCCCGGCTTTCCCACGGGGACGACGGCGTCTATGGCGTCGGGCCGGTCCTGGCCGACGGCGAAGACGTGCACGGGATGGACTTCGGGCCTCTTGGGGCTGCCTTCTCTCAAGCTCTCCCCGACGGCCGTAGTCTTGGTGAAGCCGGCCTCGAGGGCCGCCCTGTAGAGGCCTGACCACACGTCGCCGGCGACGCGGCGGGCGAGCGGGCTCTCGTAGTCGACGGAGATCCCGACCGTCGTCTCCGGGGCGCCCCTGGTGTCCGTTGGACCTCCTACGGCCCCTCCCCCGCCTCGCGCTTCTCAAGACGCCGTGTAAAGACGTCTATCTCCTTGACGGTCTGCAGGTCGCCGTTCGCCTCGGCCACCCGCCGTCCCTCCTCGAAGACGCGACGCGCCTCAACATTCTCCCCGAGCTCGTAGTGGGTCCGGCCCAGCATCCGGTAGGCGACGGAGTAGTCCGGTTTGTTTTCGACCGCGCGCGCCAGACAGCCCTTTGCCTCGGCGTAGTTGCCCTCCTTGAAGAGCTCGCTGCCCAAGGAGTAGAGGACCATCGGGTTGGTCTCGTCCTTCTGCAAGAGCTTGCGGAACATCTCGGAGCGCATCGCTCCTCCCTTCTCGCGTCGCGCCCGCTCCGCGGGCTTTCAGCACGCTCCGGCTTCGCCTTTAGCTTAGTACGGATGGGGGCGTCATGCTGCCGCGCTCGACGGTAGCTCCTAGGACGGCCCGTCCGGGATACGCTCTGGTTGAAAGCGGAGCCCGAAGGGCGCAGCTTGCTACAAATACGGCCCGGCCCGCTCGTCTTTCGCCAGGCGCCTGTAGGCCTCCGCCACGCCGAAGACTTTCTTCACGTACCAGTCGGCGTGGTTGTAGGAGTAGAGGGCGGCGTACCAGTCGCGGGGAGCCCCTCCCTCCTTGAGGTAGCCGGCAGCGGCCGGTATGGCGTCCCTGGGGTCCATGATGTTGGCGGTCCCGTCGCCGTCGCCGTCGACACCAGACGTCTCCCAGGTGGAGGGTAGGAACTGCATCGGCCCCATCGCTCCCGCGGTGGAGGGTCCCATGTTCTGCCCGTGGTTGGACTCGACCTGCCCGACCGCCGCGAGCACGTACCAGTCGGGTCCGAACCCGTACTTCTCGGCCGACTCCTTGTAGAGCTTCAGGTACTCCCTCTTGGGGATGGAAGCGACCGGACGCGCGACGATGCCGTTGCGGGCGACGCCGATCTGGTAGCCCTTGCCCGCGGTGCCCCCGCCGGTGGCCGCCCGGCTCCTCTGGATGCGGGCCCGCTCCGCTGCTTCGAGCTCTTGCAGCCGGGCCGCAGACCTCCTCTTATCGGCCCTCAGGCCCGCTATGGAGTCGTCGAGCGCGGCCTCCTGGCGCCGCAGTTCCCCGGCCATGGCCTCTTCTTCTTCGACGGCGCCCTCGTAGTCGGACTCTTTCTGCGAGATCTGGCGCAGCAGCTCCCTGAGCGTGGCCCTAGACCGCTCGTAAGCCTCGAGGTCCTGCCTGCCGTCCGCCAGCACGCGCTCCACCCCGGCGTCGAGATCTCCCGTGACACCGCGCCCGGAACCGAGCCACCCATCGATGAGGGCGCCCAGCCCTTCCAGGTTGCGGCCCTGGTAGGCGGCGCGCGCCTGCTCTTCGTACGGGGTTTTCGACTCACGGAAAGACTCTCTCTGGGTGGAGATCTTGCGCTCCAGCTCCCGCTTCTGCGACCGGAGGTCTCCGGCCCTGGCCCTCGCCCCGTTTACCCTGGACTGCGTCTCTTCCAGGTCGCGGCCCACCGCCGAGATGTCTTCGATCTTCTCGCGTAAAACCGCGTCCTCCTCTTCGACGCGCCCTTGGAGCGACGGGATCCGCCCGGCCGTAACATCTTCGGTCTCCGGGTTGGCATACTGCTCCCGGGAGGCGCCTTCAGCCCCCGCGAGACCTGCACAGAGCATCGTCAAAGCCCCGGCGAAAATCAGCCAGGCAGTCAGCCGCCGTGCCAACCAAACTCCTCCCAAAGTCGCTCGCGCGGAGGCGAGATCCCGGACAGTGTATATCACCCTCGTAGGGCACGGTAGACCTACGCTGCAAGGGTTTTATTGTTCTTGTTTCTTTTGCACTACAAATTTTGTCTAATTGTAGAGAACGCCGGAGCTACGGGTTCTGATGCTCCCCTGAGGTGAGAAGGTCGACGAGGGCTTCGAGTTGTTCGTGCTCGGTGAACCGGATCTCGATCTTCCCCCCACTACGCAAGGACTTGACGCGAACGGGGAGTTCGATAGCCTCCCGGATCATGCGCGAGGCCTCGTCGAAGGCTTGCGGGGTCTCCGAGACGGGAGTGGGATTCGTCCGGGGAGCCTCCGAGATTTGAGGTTCGTACGTGCGCACGATCTCCTCCGTTTGCCTGACCGAGAGCTTCTCCGCGCACACCTGCTCCGCTACCAGCCGCATTTGCTCTTCTGTGTCGAGGCCCAGAAGGGCTCGAGCGTGCCCCTCGGAGAGCTGGCCCTGGCCGAGCATCTCTCGGACTGACTCCGGCAGTTGCGCGAGGCGTAGCGTGTTGGTGACGGCCGCCCGGCTCTTGCCCAGGCGGCGGGCCAGTTGGTCTTTGCTGAGTCCGAAACCGTCCATGAGCGCCTGGTAGGCCGCCGCCGTCTCCAGTGGACTGAGGTTCTCCCGCTGCAGGTTCTCCACCAGGGCGAGTTCCATGGACTCGTTGTCGCCGGCCTGGCGGATCAGGACCGGCACCCGGTCCAGGCCCGCCTCTTTGGCGGCCCGCAGCCGCCTCTCCCCCGCTATGAGCTCGAAGCCGCCGGTGGTGGACCTCACGACGAGCGGTTGCAGAACCCCGACCTCGCGGATGGACGCCGCGAGTTCCTCTATCCCGGACCTGGGGAACGTCCTGCGGGGTTGACGGGCGTTGGGCCGGATGGCCGAGACGGGCAACTCCTCGAACTTGAGCCCGCCGACCCCTTCGCCCGTGGCGATCAGGGCCGACAGGCCCCGTCCCAGTCCGCGCTTACCTACGGCCCATCACCTCCTCGGCGACGGCCTCGTACGCCTCCGCCCCGGTACTCTTCGGCGCGTACAGCGCTACCGGCAACCCGAAGCTGGGCGCCTCGCTGAGACGGACGTTTCTCGGAACGATGGTGTGAAAGACCCGATCGCCGAAGAACGACCGCACTTCTTCGGCCACCTGCCGGGCAAGGTTGGTGCGAGGATCGTACATGGTCAGCAGAACACCGCCGACTCTTAGCGGGGGGTTGAGCTCCTCCCGTACCATCCGGATGCTTTGCATAAGCTGTGTCAGCCCTTCGAGCGCGTAGTACTCGCACTGTATGGGGATGAGCACCTCATCCGCCGCGGTAAGGGCATTGAGCGTCAAGAGATCCAAGGACGGAGGACAATCCAGCAATACGCGGTGATACGCGTCTTCGGGTAACTTCTCCACGGCGCGCTTTAGCTTGAACTCGCGCGCCAGCGAGGAGACGAGCTCGACCTCGGCGCCGACGAGGTTTATGGTCGCCGGCACGACGTGCAGCCCCGGAACCCCCGTCTGGAGTGCCACCTCCTGTAGTGACTTGCCTTCGAGCAGTACGTCGTACATGCACCCGTCGGAGTCCGGCGATACCCCAAGACCGCTGGTCGCGTTGCCCTGCGGGTCCATGTCGGCAACCAGGATCCTCTCACCCTTATTCGCCAGATATGCCGCCAGGTTGATTGCGGTAGTGCTCTTGCCCACCCCGCCTTTCTGGTTCACTATGGCGACCACGGTGTTCACTTTCGGCATCTTAGCACGGCGCCCTCTCTCCTTCTCTAGCTGTTGTCCAACGGTTTCTTGGTCGGTACGCCCGCCTTGCGAGGATACCGCTTCGGCGTCTCGGCGACCTTCTCCAACACCACCAACCGCCGCGTCTTACCACCCACCTCCGGCACCAGAGGTACTTCGATAGCCTCTGCCACACGACCGCCGAGTATCTGCGCCGCGCGTTCGCCTTCCTCCCACTCCTCCCGTTCTACCTGTGCTTTCATCGCCACCATGTGTCCGCCGATACGCAGCAAGGGTAGACAGTACTCCGCAATGACCGATAGCCTCGACACCGCGCGAACGGTGCAGGCATCGTACGCCGCCCGTTGCCCTTCCTGACGGGCAACGTCCTCTGCCCGGGCATTCAATACCTGCGTACTGACCAATCCCAACTCGCGTACCGCATGGCCCAGAAACGTGCTCTTCTTCCCGGTAGATTCGAGCAAGGTCATGGACGTTTTCGGCAGTACTGCTCCTAGCGGAATACCTGGCAGCCCACCGCCCGAGCCCACGTCCACGATCTTCGGCGCATCGACCAGCGGACGGAACAGTAGGCAACTGAGGGAATCGAGCACGTGCTGGACCAGTATTCTGTCGAGATCCCTGGTCCCTATGACGTTGGCCTTGTCGTATCCGGATAGCATTCGCGCGTAGTGGAGAAGGATTTGCCTGCTGTGCGAACCTATCTCAAGACCCCAAAGCGCCACCTGCCTGTCGAAAACTTCGTCAGCACTCACGACAATGTTTCACGTGAAACGGAGACCGGCGACAAAAGTTGGCCCACACAAACTTCTGTCGCCACAGAGAATCCCGGATGGCCCGCAGCGATCGTTTCACGTGAAACAGATAGGCTCGCGTATTAGGCGGGGGAGACGCGCACTCTCCGGCTATCGCCGGTGCCCTCGCTCTCCGTGGTGACGCCGGGATTGTCACGCAAGAAGAGGTGCACGACGCGACGCTCCGCCGGGTTCATGGGCGGAAGTTCGATGGTCCGCTCCTCGCGGAGTGCTCTTCTGGCCGTCCTGTGGGCCATCCCCTGAAGCGCCTCAACGCGCCGTTGGCGGTAACCTTCGGCGTCCAGAACCACCCGCACGCGTGAGGTTCTTCCCTTGTTCATGCTCGCGTTTACCAGATATTGCAGGGCGTCAATGGTCTCGCCCTTCTGGCCGATAAAGAGGGCCGTATTGTCGGGCGCCACGTCGACGGCCACGTAGCCGCCGGCATCGTAGACGTCGATACGGGCCTCGAAGCCCATGGCATCCAGCAGCGAGGCGACGAGTTGCTCGGTTTCGTCCAGAAGCTCTTGAGGTACGGCTTCGTACGCCTCTTCCTGGTCCTCTTCAACAGGTTCGTGGACAGAGCCCGAAGGTTCCCGGGCTTCCTCATCCAGCTCTTCGTCCACAACTTCCGCATCCGTAGGGGCGGCCAGAGGCTCGCCGAAAGAGCCGCTATCTTCGGACGCGTCATCGACCGTGGGGGCAACGTCGGTTACGCTCGAGGGCGCATCCACCTCGACCCGTGCGTCTCTGGCACCGATGCCGAGGAACCCGGAGTTGCCCTCATCGACGACCCGGTACGAGAGTTGTCCCGGTTCGATGCCCAGGTCGCGGGCCGCTTTGTTCACGGCCTCCTCCACGGAGGAGGCATAGAACTCTCGCTTTTCCATCATTTCTTCTTCTTCCTCCGCTTACGTTTGGCGACTTTGGCGGCGCGCGCTGCCGCGTCCTCGCCACCACTGCCAGAACCGTGTCCGTTGGTGGCGCTGCCCGCGCTCGTATAGCCGTTGGTGGGCTGCGGGCTGGTGGAAGGATTGACCGGCGGCTTGGCATCTTCCGGGGCGCGGCGGCCCGGTCCGTGGTTGTAGATCACGTAGTTCTGGACCAGGGTGACCAGGTTCGAGG
>CAXTDD010000142.1:0-6427 GCA_964242955.1 uncultured Rubrobacteraceae bacterium
GGACGCGGTTGAGGACGTCGCCGCCGATGATCCTGGCGAGGTTCACGCTCGGGTACGGGAAGAGGTCCGACCGCTCGGTGGCGAAGGGTAGCTCCAAGACCTGCCGGTAGTGCTCGTAGGCCAGCAGCGCCGCGTTCTTGCCGAGCCAGGGTTGGGAGCCGTGGGCGCTCTTGCCCTTGAGCGTCACGCGGAGGTCAAGCACGCCCTTTGCCTGGGTGCCGATGTGGAAGTCCGTGGGCTCGCCCGTGATGAGGAAGTCCCCGACGTGGCCGTGGCCGATCAGGACCTCGGCCCCGTTCGGCCCCCCGTGCTCCTGCTCCTCATCAGGGACCACCAGAAGCTCCACCGTCGCCTCGCAGTTCAAGGCCCTCAGGTCCTCGACGGCGTACATCATCGCCGCCAGAGCACCCTTCATGTCGTAGACGCCGCGGCCGTAGAGCTCCTCGCGTTCCTCACGGGCCTCGAACTGGCCCTCTTCCCCGGGGACCACGTCCACGTGGCCGTGAAGCAAAATCTTCGGCTCCCCGGACCCAACCCGCACCACGAGCGAGGTCAGCTCGCCCTGCGAGCCAGCGCCGCCGTAGCGCATCGTCTCCAGGCCTCGCGCCCCGAACCACCCGTTTATAAAGTCCATGGCGGATTGGGCGACGCCGGGCGTGTACGACCTGTAGCGTACGAGTTGCCGCGTCAGCGCGAGCACCTCCGTACTGTTCTCCACTACCGCCAGATCCCGCCTCCAAAGACTCTCGCTGCTGGACAGCGAGAGTCTACTTCATAGCACGCTGGCTTCGCCAGCTTTCAGAACGCTCCGCCCTATGGGCTCCGCTCTCAGCACGCATCGGGCCTGCTCCGCAGGCCTCCGCTTTCAGCACGCTTCGGACCTTCGGTCCTCGCTTTCAGCCAAGAACCGTTCGGGACGAACCACCACCCGCACGCGCGAGTCGGTGTCGACGGTACTGTTCGTAGGAGGCACACCCAACACGAACGGTCTCGCCACACACCAAAAAGCTGAAAGCGGCCGACAGGCCGCGTGCTGAGAGCGACCGGAGGGAGCGCGCTGAGAGGCGCGAAGCGCCGTGCTGAAAGCGGAGCCCGTCAGGGCGTAGCGTGCTGCGACGACCGAAGGGAGGAGCCCGCCTCGAAGGCGACGGTGGCGCCGAGGTTCGTGAGCTTCTCTTCGAATAGTTCGTAGCCGCGGAGGATGTGTTGGGCACCGTCGACGACCGTGGTGCCCTCGGCGGCGAGGCCGGCCATCATAAGGGCGGCGCCGCCGCGGAGGTCCGGCGACTGGACGATGGTGCCGGAGAGGCGGCGCGGGCCGCGCACCAGAGCCCGGTGGCCGCCGAAGAGGTCTATGCCGGCGTCCATCCGGTTGAGCTCCTCGGCCACCTGCAGGCGGTTCTCGTAGACATTCTCGGTGATGATCGAGGCGCCGGAGACCTGGGTGAGAAGCGCGATCATCTGCGCCTGCAAATCCGTGGCGAAGCCAGGGAAGGGCAGCGTGGCGACGTCGACGCCCGTGAGCGCCGCCGGGTCATCGACCCGCGCCCTGATGCCCGGAGTGCCGGGGGAAGCCTCTATCTCCACGCCCATGGCCCTCAGCTTGTCGAGCTCCATCTTGAGGTGCTCCGGGAGCGCGTTCTTTACGAGGACGTCCCCGCCGGTCGCGGCGGCGGCCATCAGGAAGGTGCCGGCCTCGATCCTGTCGGGCATGACCGTCCACTCGACGGATTCGAGCTCGTCCACGCCCTCGATGACGATGCGGCCGGTGCCGGCGCCCATCACGTTGGCCCCCATCTTGTTGAGCATGCCGGCGATGGCCACGATCTCCGGCTCCCTCGCCGCGTTCTCGATGATCGTCATGCCGTCCGCGAGCACGGAGGCCATCATCACGTTCTCCGTGGCACCGACGCTCGGGTACTCGAAGATGACCTCGGTCCCCTTCAGTCCCCCTGGCGCCGTCGCCTTGATGAACCCGTGGTCTAGCTGCACGTCGGCCCCGAGCCGCCTGAGCCCATCGACGTGGAAGTTGAACTTCCGCAAGCCCAGGTTGCACCCGCCGGGCGCGGAGACCTCGGCCTCCCCGAACCGCGCCACCAGCGGTCCCAGCACGACGAGGCTTGCCCGCATCTGGCGAACGAGCTCGTAGGGCGCCGTGTACGAATCGACGTCGGAGGCGTCTATCTCCAGGGTGTGGCCCGAGAACGAGGTCTTTACCCCGAGCTCGTCCAGCAGGGAGAGCATGGTCCAGATGTCCTTGATGCGCGGCACGCCGTGGAGCACGGACGTGCCCGGCGCTAGGAGCGCCGCGGCGACGAACTTCAGGGCGGCGTTCTTGGCCCCCGAAACCTCAACCTCGCCGTTTAGCCGCGCCCCGCCCTCGACATAGAACCTCTCGGACACTGGTCGTCCCCCCTCGGTGTCTTATCAAGTCTCGCCCACGAAGGGCATCTTACGGGACCACTATGCCCGCGGAATGTCACAAAGCGGTTACAACCGCGTTAAGGCTCTTTAGAGTAGCCCCTGGGACTAGCTGAGGCCGGCCTAACCCTGGCCGAACCTGTTCGCCACGCGCATGAGGTTCTCCCCCATCCTGCGGCGGCGTTCGATCTCCTCCCGTTGCCTCTCGCCGTCATCGTCGCCTTCGGACAGCTCCCTCTCCGCCTCCTCGACCTGGGTTCCGGCCGCGTCGGCGTCGATCTCGCCGGCCTCCACGGCCTCTTCGACGAGCATCTGGACCAGGTTCTCAGATACCTTGAAGAAACCGTCCGAGGTCGCGAAGACGTGGGTCTCGTCGCCCTCCCTGACGCGGACGTCCCCGATCTCGGCGGTGGAGACGACCGGGGCGTGGTCCACCATCACCCCGATATCCCCGTCGGCTATACGGGCCACGACGAGGTCGGCCTCCCCGTCGTAGACCATCTTTTCGGGCGTGATGATCCGGCAAAAGAGCTGCCGGTCCCCATCCCCCTGCTGACGGTCCTCTGACACTAGCTTCTCCGCTCCTCGTCGCCGCCGTCGGAGCTCTGGTCCTCGCCAGACGAATCCTGATCCTCGTCGGTCCCATCGCTGCCGGCCTCAGTTTCGGGGGAACCGTCCCGGGATGAAGGCTCGCTATCGGAGTCCTCGTCCTCCGATTCGTCTTCGTCGCCGGAGAGCGTACGGGCCTTCTCGACGGCCTCGTCGATGTTGCCGACGAGGTAGAAGGCCTGCTCGGGCAGCTCGTCGTGGCGGCCCTCGACGACCTCCTTGAACGAGCGGATCGTCTCGTCCAGCTCCACGAACTTGCCCTCCTGGCCCGTGAACTGCTCGGCCACGAAGAACGGCTGGGAGAGGAAACGCTGCAGGCGCCTGGCCCTACCCACGATCACCTTGTCCTCCTCCGACAACTCGTCGATGCCGAGGATGGCGATGATGTCCTGCAACTCCTTGTAGCGCTGGAGGATGTTCTGGACCTGCTGGGCCACCTCGTAGTGCTCGTCGCCCACGATGGACGGGTCCAGGATGGTGGAAGAACTCGTCAGCGGGTCAACGGCCGGGTAGATACCCTGCGCCGCGAGGCTCCGGCTGAGCTCCACCGTCGAGTCGAGGTGGGCGAACACCGTGAATGGGGCCGGGTCCGTGAAGTCGTCGGCCGGGACGTAGACGGCCTGGAAGGAGGTGATCGAGCCGGTCTTGGTCGAGGTGATGCGCTCCTGCAACGCGCCCATCTCGGTGCCGAGGGTGGGCTGGTAGCCGACCTCCGAAGGCATCCGGCCCATGAGGGCGGAGACCTCGTTGCCCGACTGGACGAAGCGGAAGATGTTGTCGACGAAGAAGAGCACGTCCTGGCCGAGCTCCTCGCGGAAGTACTCGGCGAGGGTGACGCCGGTCAGGGCGACGCGGAAGCGGGCGCCGGGCGGCTCGTTCATCTGGCCGAAGACGAGGCCCACGTTGGGCAGGATGCCGGCCTCCTCGAACTCGCCGTAGAGGTCGTTGCCCTCGCGCGTGCGCTCGCCGACGCCGGCGAACACGCTCGTGCCCTCGTACTGCAGGGCGATGTTGTTGATGAGCTCCTGGATAACGACCGTCTTGCCGACGCCGGCGCCGCCGAACAGGCCGGCCTTGCCGCCGCGGCGGACCGGGCACAAAAGGTCGATGACCTTGATGCCGGTGACGAACTGCTCCGTCTGGGTCGCCAGGTCCTCGAAGCGCGGCGAGGGGCGGTGGATCGGCCAGATGGCCTCGGGGTCCTCGACGGGCCCCTTCTCGTCCACCGGCTCCCCGAGCACGTCGAGCACGCGGCCGAGCACGTTCTTGCCGACGGGGATCGCTATGGGCTGGCCCGTGTCCGTGACGTCCAGGCCGCGCTTGAGGCCGTCAGTGGACGACATGGCTACCGTGCGGACCATGTCGTCGCCGAGGAGCTGCTGGACCTCGAGCGTAAGCTTCGTCTCCTCGCCGTTCACGTCCAGCGGGACCGTCAAGGCGTTGTAGATCTCGGGTATCGTCTCGGCCGGGAACCGCACGTCCACGACCGGGCCCTTGACCTCGACTACGGTGCCTACGCCGCTCTTGACCTCGCCGTCGCCGCCGTTCTGGCGTTCGGCCGGCTGGCCGTCGGGGGCACCGTTGCCCGTCTGCCCTCCGGTCTCGACGACGCCTTCGCGGTTTCCGAAGGTCGTCCGGTTGAATTCCTGGCCACTCTCGCTCATCTCTGCTGCGTCCTCTCCTTGACTCTCTAGCCTGCTGCGAGGGCGTCCGCGCCCGCCGCGATCTCGATGATCTCGCCCGTGATCTGGGCCTGCCGCGCCTTGTTCATCTGCAGCGTCAGGTTCTTCGCCAGATCGTTGGCGTTGTCCGTCGCGTTCTTCATCGCCGTCATGCGCGCCCCGTGCTCGCCGGCCGCACCTTCGAGCAAGGCCTGCCACACCATCGTCTCCACGTAGCGCGGCACGAGCTGCTTCAAGACCGTCTCGGGGTCCGGCACGTACTCCATGTAAGAGAGGTTGTCGTCGCGCTCTTCGTCGTCCTCTTCCTCCTCGGCCGCGACCGGGATGAGACGCTTGAGGACCGGACGCTGGGAGAGGACGTTCTCGAAGCGGTTGTAGACCAGGTAGATCTCGTCGGCCTTCTCATCCTCGAAGAGCCCCGTGAGCGCCCGCCCGATCTCGCGCGCCTGCTCATATGTTGGAGTGTCCGTAAAGCCGGTGTAGACCTCATCCAACTCCACGCTGCGGAAGCGGAAGAAGGCGACGGCCTTCCGCCCGCTCGCCACCTGCCCGAGCTCGGCCTCTTTCCCCTTCTCCGCCCGGAACTGCGTCGTGCGCCGCAGGACTTGCGCGTTGAAGCCCCCGGCGAGCCCGCGGTCGGCGGTCAGGGTGGCGACGACGATACGGCGGACCTCGCGCCCGGCTAGGAGCGGGCTGTCGCCGCTGGCGCTGCGGGCGACGTCGCGCATCATCTCTTCGACGTTGTCCGCGTAGGGTCGGGCCTTGTTGACGCGGGCTTCGGCCTTGCGGAACTTCACCGCGGAGACCGTCTGCAGGGCCTCCGTCACCTTGGCGATGTTCTTGACGGAGCCTATCTGCCGTTTGAGATCGCGGAGGGTCGCCAAACTCTAGCTCCCTTCGTCCTCTGAGCCGTCCGAAGCGTTGTCGTCGGAGTCGCCCGCGCCGTTGGTGCTCGCGTCCACGAGGCTGCTCGTCTGGGGCTCGTAGTTCTGGTTGAAGCTCTCTATGGCCTCTTCGAGGCTGCCGCGCGTCTCGTCGGAGACCTGCTGCTCGTCCCTGATGGAGGACAGGAGCTCGCCGTGGCTGTCGCGCATGTAGTCGCGGTACTGGCGCTCCCAGTCCGGGACGTCGTTCGCGTCTATATCATCCAGGTAGCCGTTAGAGGCGGCGAAGATCACGACGATCTGCTCCTCCACCGGCATCGGCTCGCGCTCGCCCTGCTTGAGGATGGCCGTCAGGCGCTCGCCGCGGCCGAGGGTCTGCTGCGTCGCCCGGTCGAGGTCGCTCCCGAACTGGGCGAAGCTCGCCAGCTCCTGGTACTGGTTGAGGTCCAGGCGCAGGGTGCCCGCGACGTTCTTCATGGCCTTGATCTGGGCCGAGGACCCGACCCGGCTCACCGAGTTGCCGGTGTCGATGGCGGGCCGCTGGCCCGAGTTGAAGAGGTCCGAGTCGAGGAAGATCTGGCCGTCCGTGATCGAGATGACGTTGGTCGGAATATATGCCGAGATGTCCCCCGCCTTGGTCTCGATAACCGGCAGCGCCGTGAGCGACCCGCCGCCGGCATCGTCCGAGAGCTTGGCCGCGCGCTCCAGCAGGCGCGAGTGCAGGTAGAACACGTCGCCGGGGTAGGCCTCGCGGCCCGGCGGGCGCCTGAGCAGCAGCATCATCTGGCGGTAGGCGACGGCGTGCTTGGAGAGGTCGTCGTAGATGACCAG
>CAXTDD010000143.1:0-6422 GCA_964242955.1 uncultured Rubrobacteraceae bacterium
CCGACGGCGTACAGGAACCCGGGGGCGGGGCGCCCGCCCTGCTCGTCGCCGGACTCGACCCCTCTACTTCCGGGGTGTCGCCCGACAGGTTCCTGGAGGCTCTCGTGGGCGGTGGTGTGGCTCTGGCCGTCAGCGCCGCCTTCCCGAGCAACCCGAGCCTGCGGGCCCGGCTGGCGACGCGGCCCGTCCTCGAGGATCTCGCCACCGCGTTGCGGGACTCGTCGGCCGCCCTGATCGGGGGCGACCTCGGCCTGGCCGAGCAGGCGCTCTCCGAGGCCAGGGGCGTGGACGCCTCGGTCGCGCGGCTGCGGGAGGAGTTGGACGGGGGGTACCAGATCGCGCGCTTCGCCCCCCCTCGCAGGGGTCACCTCGGCCCCCTCGCCCACTACGCGACGGCGGCCGACCAGCTCGACTACGCCGTGCGGGACACCCGCGTGCTCGCGCGCGCCGCCGTCACGATGGTGCGCGAGCGGGGGGGCCTCGCACGGGCAGCTCCCAGAAGCGATCCTGGGCCTGGCCCTCGCCGTCGAAGCCCTCGCGGACTACCTTGAAAGGCCGGACTACCCGATAGACGTCCGCCACTTCGCGCTGGGGGCCGCCGAAGAGGCCACCGCCACCCTCAGCACGAGCAACGACCTGGAGTCCAGCGCCCTCGTCGCCCAGGTGCGCTCGACGGCCCTCGACCTCTTGCAGGCGGCCGGCATGGGCCCGGCCGAAGCCCTCGAAGCCCTCCGCAACCCGCGCGAGACGATCCAGGCCGGCGCGGCCCGCTAGCAAGCCAGTCAGCCCGTCAGCACGCCGCCTCCCTCCGGTCGTCGGCTCTCAGCCGGTCAGCAGAAGCAAAGAGCTGACCGGCTGAAGTGCTGACAGGCTGACCAGCTCTCCGTTAAAGCTCTTGCTTTGCGGTGCCGAAAGATGCAGTATGTTGGCCTGGTCACGCGGAGAGATGGTCTCTGGCTCCCGGAGGGGGAACATGCGTCGTATGGGTTTGGTGTTGTTGGCGGCGGTCCTCGCCCTTGGACTGGCTTCGCACGTGCAGGCGCAGCCCGAGGCGGCGGACAAGGCCGGTGAGATGCGGGGCCGGGGCGAGGTTCTGGGCGGCCCGCGGCACTCGCAGGCGAAGGTCGAGCGGTACGCCCGGTCGAAGGGCAGCACCCAATACATCATGCGGACCATCCCGATCTACTACAAGCTCGCTCCCAAGAGGAACATCGCCCCCGACGTGCTCGTGGCCCAAGCCATGGTCGAGACCGGCTACGGCCGCTACGGCGGCGACTCGCGCCCGTGGAACATGGCCGGCATAAAGAAGGGCGGCATCGTCGGCGACGAGCCCCGCGACTTTGAGCGCCCCGCCACCGCCTACGCCGGCGTCAGGATGCACATCAACCACATGGCCGCCTACACGGGCGTAAGGCCCATAGGCACACCCCACGACCGCTTCTACGACGCCCGCGCCGCCCAGAGAAACCGCGGTTACTGGATCCGCAACATCAACCAGCTCGGCGGCGGCATCTGGGCCACCGATCCGACCTACGACGACAAACTCCGGCGCAACCTCTACGGAATGAGCAGGTCCTAGACGGACCTGCTCGCACGCTGCGCCCTTGCGGGCTCCGCTTGTCAGCCCGGCGCTTCGCGCCTTTCAGCACGCTCGCTTCGCGAGCTTGTCAGCACGCCTCCTTCGGAGGCTTTCAGCTTTTTGGTGGACGGCGGCGATACCCGAAACGTCGTGTCGCCCCAATTTGTGACGCCACTGTCGATGGCGGTCACTCGTGCGACTCCGGGTTGATCCCAAGCGGCTGAAAGCCGAAAGCGAGCGTCAGCCGTAGCGTGCTGAGAGCGAGGATTGCGGAGCAGGCCGACGCGTGCTGAAAGCGTAGGCGAAGCCGGAGCGTGCTGACAAGCTCGCGAAGCGAGCGTGCTACACTAGCGAAGCCGCGCTAAGCGGGGAGATGGCGATGCCCTGTACCTGCGATCGCCTAGCAGGGCCGAATTCCCCGCCCGAGGCGCGAACCGGGTTCGGTTGAAACCGGTGCGGCCGGCGTTGATGGCCTGGTCCCGGGCAATGGGACCCCGTGAATCGTGTCAGGACCGGAAGGTAGCAGCACTAAGCGGGTAACCCCATGTGCTACGGGGTAGCCAGACCGGAGTCGGCGGCCGGAAGTTCGCCGGACACGGTCGCGTCGAAGGTGGGGTGCGCGGTATTTTTGAGCGGTTAGCTATTAGCCTTTAGCTTTTAGCTAGTCGTTTCGGGGCGGCGGTTCGTCTCTTCTTGGTTTCTCCAGGTGGACGAAATCGGGTGGCGATTGTCGCTGGTGCGATGCTTCAGGCTCGGAGAAGCCAACGGCTAAAAGCTAATAGCTAACGGCTGTCAATGCGCCAGCCTTGACCTATACTTGTCGTGTGACTTTTTCGATGGGAAGAACCTCCTAGTGCAGCACGCTTCTCTGTACCGCAAGTGGCGTCCGCGGCGGATGGATCAGGTCGTGGGGCAGGAGCCCGTCGTGCGTACTTTGCGGCGGGCGATCGAGACGGGGCGGGTCGCCCACGCCTACCTCTTTAGTGGGCCGCGGGGGACGGGGAAGACCTCGACGGCGAAGGTGCTGGCGATGGGGTTGAACTGCGCGGAGGGGCCCACGCCGCAGCCGGACGGGACGTGCGAGAACTGCCGCGCGATCATCAACAACTCGTCGCTGGACGTGGTCGAGATGGACGCGGCCTCCAACCGCGGGATCGACGAGATCCGGGACCTCAGGGATAGGGTTAACCTTGCTCCTGTCGCCGGCCGCACGAAGGTCTACATCATCGACGAGGTTCACATGCTGACGACGGAGGCGTTCAACGCCCTCCTGAAGATGCTGGAGGAGCCACCCGAGCACGTCGTCTTCGTGCTCGCGACCACCGAGAAGCATAAGGTGCTGCCCACGATCATCAGCCGCTGCCAGAGCTTCGACTTCCGCCGGCCCAGCATCGAGACGCTGGCGACGAAGCTGGGCGAGATCTCCAAGGCCGAAGAGATAGCGGTCGAGCTTGAGGCCCTGACGGTCATCGCCCGTGAGGGCCGCGGCTCTTTCCGGGACGCGGAGGGGCTTTTGGACCAGCTCTCGTCTTTCGCGGAGGGGGAGATCACCACCAGCATGGTCCGCGAGCTCCTCGGCGGCGTCGGCCCCGAAGCCCTCCTGGAGACCACCCACGCCCTGCACGAGCGCCGGGCCGCCGACGCTTTACGCATCGTGGACCGCCTCTCGAACGAGGGCCGCGACCTCGGGCAGTTCGTGGGAGAGCTGCTCTCTCACCTACGAAACCTGATGCTCCTGCCCCACGCTCCGGAGGTCGCCCTGGCCGGCATCGGCACGGAGGAACGCGCCCCGCTCGAGGAGCAGGCCGCCGCCGTCCCGACCGCCGAGGTCGTGCGCATCATCGAGGCCCTGGGCGACACCCTGGGACGCGTCAGGCGCGGCGGCGACCCGAAGCTGGAATTGGAGCTGACCTTCCTCAAGCTCGCCCGCGACTACACCGAGCCCTCCGTCGAGAACCTCATGGCCCGCCTGGAGCGGCTGGAGACGGCCGCCGCCAACGGGAACCTCGCGGCGTCCACGGAAGCACCGGACCCCCGAACCCGAGGGGCTTCTGCGGCGGCGGCAGCGCCCGTCGTGCGGCCGACCTCCGGAGAGGAAGCACCGGCGGAGCCGCAGCCGGCAGAGACAGAGATGGCCGAGCCGGCGCCGGATGAGCCTGCTCCCGAGGAGGCCGGTGGACGGGGTAACGACGTGGATCTCGCGGGCCAGTGGGTTGCGATCATTGGCGAGCTCAAGCGGCGCAAGCAGGCGCTGACGGCCGCGGTCTACGGCGAGGCGCAGGTCGAGAGCTTCGACGGTGCGGTGCTGACGCTGGCGTTTCCGGAGGACCAGGCCTTCTACGTCGGGATGGCGAAGGACCGCAAGCACGCCGACGTGCTGGTCGAGGTTTTAGAGGAACGCATCGGTTCGAGGCCCCGGCTGGAGGTTAGGACCGGCGGGGAGGATCTCGCGGACGGCCCGGGTGCGGTGGATGAAGCGCCCCCAATGCCGGCCGCGCCGCCGCGTGAAGAAGAGCCGCCGCCGGAGGTTTGGGGCGACGAAGGGCAGAGCGAGACGGTGGCTGAGGCGGACGTACCGGAGCCGTCGTCGGGGACCGGCGGCGACGGCAAGATCCGCAGCGAGGCCGAGGTCTTCGAGATCATGCGCGGTTTCGGGCCGTTTGGCGGAGGAGGCCGGGCCTCCGGGTAGCGGCGCGCCGGAGGGTGGTTGGGCTGGGAGGGTCGTTTACAATGACGGGGCTCGTGAAACTCGATTGAGGAGTTATGGGTGGCGAAGAGACAGAACGTAAACAAGATGATGGCCCAGGTCCAGCAGATGCAGGAGCAGATGCGTGTGGCCCAGGAGGAACTGGCCAAAGAGACCGTCTCCGCGAGCGCGGGCGGCGGCGCGGTCAAGGCGACGATGACCGGCGGCATGGAGCTCGTCTCCATCGAAATCGACCCCGAGGTCGTCGACCCCGAGGACGTCGAGATGCTGCAGGACATGGTGCTCGCCGCGGTGAACGAGGCGATGAACTCCTCCCAGGAGCTCGCCAACAAGAAGCTCGGCGGCGTCACCGGGGGCTTAGGGGACCTCGGCCTGAACCTGCCGGGGATGTAGGGGCTCTTTGGCGACATACGCCAGGCCCGTAGAGCGGCTCATAACCGAGCTCTCCAAGCTCCCCTCCATAGGACCCCGGAGCGCGCAGAGGATCGCCTTCCACGTCATCCGGGGCAAGAAAGACGACGCCATAGGGCTCGCCGAGGCCCTCAAAGAGGTCAAGGAGCGGATCAAACCCTGCCGCCGCTGCTTCAACCTCACCGAGGCCGAGGAGTGCGAGATCTGCCGCGACGCCCGCCGTGATCAGGCCGCGATCTGCGTCGTCGAAGACCCCTACGATATAGGCCCCATGGAACGCACCGCCGAGTACCGCGGCCTCTACCACGTCCTCGGCGGCTCCCTCTCCCCCCTCGACGGCGTCGAGCCCGAAGACCTCCGCATCGCCGAACTGGTCGAACGGGTGCGCAACGAGGGCACAAAAGAGCTGGTAATCGCCACGAACCCGAACACCACCGGCGAAGCCACGGCCCTGTTCATATCCGCCGAGGTAAAGGACCTGCCGGTACGCGTCACGGCGCTTGCCAGCGGCCTCCCCGTCGGCGGGGACCTCGAGTACGCCGACGAGGTCACGCTGGGCCGCGCCTTCGCCGGCCGGCGCGAGATATAGCCGTTGGCCGTTAGCTGTTAGCTTTTTGGGTTTGCTGAGGGCGGGGGCTTGATGGTTTGGCGTGAACTTCCGAAGAAGGGGTTGTGACGGCAGTTCGGGAACAGGGTCCTCTTGAGGGGTTGAGCAGCCGCGAGTTGCGGTCGCTCGGGGATACGGTGGCTAGTTTGGCGCCGCGCGAGGCGACGCTGGTGAAGATGCCGGAGCTGCACCCGGAGCTCGTGGAGGCTTTGGGGAAGATGGGGGCTTCGAGGCTCTACTCGCACCAGTTGGAGGCCTACGAGCGGGTGCGGGCGGGGGAGAACGTGGTGGTGGCGACGGCGACGGCCAGCGGGAAGTCGCTTTGTTACAAGATACCGGCCTTCCAGAACGCGCTCGGGCGGACGAAGGGCCGGTCTATCTTTCTGTATCCGACCAAGGCGCTGGCGCAGGATCAGCTCGGCAAGATCAAGGCTTTCGGACTTCGTGGCGTCCACCCGGCCACCTACGACGGCGACACCCCGCAGGCGCTGCGGGCGGACATCCGACGCCGGTCGAACGTCGTGCTCACAAACCCGGACATGCTCAACATCGGGCTGCTGCCGAACCATGAGGCGTGGGGAGACTTCTTACGGAACCTGGAGATCGTGGCGGTGGACGAGGCACACGTGCTGCGCGGCGTCTTCGGCTCGCACGTCGCGGCGGTGCTTCGCAGGCTCAGGCGGGTGGCGGAGCTTCATGGCGGGGACCCGCGGTTCGTGTTGACGAGCGCGACGATAGCCAACCCGCAGGAGCTCGCGGAGAGCCTGACCGGGCTGCCGTTCTCGCTCGTGGACAACGACGGGGCCTCTTCGGGACCGCGGCGGGTCGTGTTCCGTAATCCCCCGCTACTGGACAAGGAGAAGGGGGAGCGGCGGAGTTTACTCACGGAGGGGGCGCTGGTTTTCGCGGAACTGGTGTCGCGTGGGATACGAACCATCGCGTTCGCCCGCTCCAGGAAGGCGGCGGAGCTCATCTACCGCTACGCGGCCGGGCGGCTCGGGGTGGAGGGTGCGCGCAGGATCTCCCCGTACCGCGCCGGCTACACCGTCCGCGAGAGGCGCGGCATAGAGCAGAAGCTGTTCAGCGGGGACCTGCTCGGCGTCGTCTCGACGAACGCG
>CAXTDD010000144.1:0-6346 GCA_964242955.1 uncultured Rubrobacteraceae bacterium
CGAGCTTGGGATAGTAGGGAACGCCGTGCTGGTGGTGGGCGTGGGCCCACTCCCAGTCGAAGACGTACTCGCCGTAGGAGTCGGTCTTCAGGTAGAGGGGGAGGGCGCCCACGAGATGCCCGTCGAGCTCGCAGACGACGTGGACGGGCGACCAGCCGCTGCCGGGCCCGACGCTGCCGGACTTCTCCAGGGCGTCCAAAAACTCGTAGTCGAAGAAAGGGAAGTCCGGCGCCTCCAGTGGGCGCCAGGCCGCCTCGCCCACCCGTTCGACGGCGTCGATGAGCCCGACCCGCATCGTTCCCGCAGAGGAGATGGTTCTAGAACCCGATCTTCCTGTCGGGGTCGGCCTTCTTGGCGGCCTCCTCGTCAGCCTCTTCCACAGGTCGGTCATCCAGGTACTCCACGCCCCCCATGAGCATCTGCGGTTTTACGTCGAGGCCGAGGGCCAGCTTGCGGATCGTGGACGGGTAAGCCCGGCGCTGGCCCGTCTCCAATTTGGAGATCGTGTCCCTCGCCACCCCGCTCCTGTCCGCCAACTGCTCCTGACTCATCACCGCCCGTATCCTGAGCACCCGCAAACGATCAGGCTCCACTCTCCGTTACCTCCAAAACGCTACAAAAAACTTGCTGAAACACTGCATCGGTGTTACTCTCTGGCAAGTATAGCCCGTAGGCGAGAGAGAGGTTGGCTAGGCGATGAGTTCGGATCCGAGGTTGGTAATCCCTTACGTGACGGAGCAGAGCCCGCGCGGCGAGCGGACCATGGACATCTACTCGCGGCTGTTGAAGGACAGGATCGTCTTTATCGGGACGCCGGTGGACGATCAGGTCGCAAACGTGGTGATGGCGCAGCTCCTGCACCTGGATTCCGAGGACCCCGAGCAGGACATTAACGTCTACATCAACTCGCCGGGCGGGAGCATACCGGCGATGCTCGCGATGCACGACACCATGCGCTTCGTCAACGCCGACGTGGCGACGACGGCGCTCGGGATGGCGGCTTCGGCCGGGGCGTTCCTGCTCGCGTCTGGAACGAAGGGCAAGAGGAGCGCGCTGCCCAACACGCGGATACTCTTGCATCAGCCGGCCATCCAGGGTGGGATCGGGGGCCAGGCCTCGGACGTGGAGATCCAGGCCAACGAGATCGTCTTCACCAAGCGCAGGATCAACGAGATCATGTCCGAGGTAACGGGCCAATCGTACGAGAAGATCGAACGCGACACCGACCGCGACTACATCCTGAGCCCCGAGGAAGCCGTCGAGTACGGCGTCATCGACCGCGTCATCAACCGTCCCGGAGAGACGGGGTAGCGAGGCGCAGAAGATGGACCTCCTGATCCTCGGCGGCACGAGGTTTCTTGGGCGTCATCTGGTCGAGGCCGCGCTGGACCGGGACCACCGGGTCACGGTCTTCAACCGGGGGAAGAGCGGAGCAGGGCTGTTCCCCCGGGTCGAAGAGCTGCGCGGCGACCGCGGCGGGGACCTGTCCGCGCTGCTGGGGCGACACTGGGACGCGGCGATCGACACGAGCGGCTACCTGCCGCGCGACGTGCGGGCTTCAGCCGGGCTGCTGGCCGATTCGGTGGACCACTACACGTTCGTCTCCAGCATCTCCGTCTACAGCGACTTCGGCCGGCGGGGCTTCGACGAAGACGCGCCGCTCCTCGAGCCGCCCGACCCCGAGCCCGGGGAGTTGGACTGGGAGCTCTACGGCGCGTTGAAGGTCGGGTGCGAGCGGGCGGCGGAGGCCGCGATGCCGGGGCGGACGCTCGTGGTTCGTCCCGGCATGATCGTCGGCCCGCACGACTACACGGACCGTTTCCTCTACTGGTGCCGCCGCGTCGCGGATGGTGGAGAAGTCCTGGCCCCCGGAGACCCCGACCGGCCGGTGCAACTCATCGACGCCCGAGACCTGGCCGGCTGGACGGTGGGGATGGCGGAGGACCGCCGCGCCGGCGTGTACAACGCTACGGGGCCCGACCACGAGCTCACCATGGGCGGTATGCTGGAAGGCATGCGCGACGCCACCGGCAGCGACGCCCGGTTCATCTGGATGCCCGAGAAGTTCTTGCTCGACGCGGGCGTCGAGCCGTGGACGGAGCTCCCGTTCTGGATGCCGGAGGCGTTGGCGGGCATTCTCTCCGTGGACGTGGGTAAGGCCGTCGGCGCGGGGCTGGCCTTCAGGCCGCTCGCGGAGATCGTTCGCGACGCGCTCGCCTGGGACGCCCGTCGTGACCGGCCGCCCGAGATGGGGGCCGCCATACCGCGCGACCGGGAACGGGGGTTGCTCCGGGACTGGCGAGGGGCCACCCTGTAGGGGTACGAGGCCGTGGGAAGGCGAGGTGGGATGAACCTCACGCACGAGTACATGCACTATCGGACGGGTTACGGGCTCGGTTCGTGCTGCTGGATCCGGGTCTACAAAGGCGCCGATGGCGACGCGCCCGTGGTCGTCTGCGAGGCGCTCCCCGAGGTCGGGGGCTTCGTCACCAAAGAAGCGGCGGGGTTCCTGGCGGCCGAGGTAATACGGGACCACTTCCCCGGCGGCCTGCCCGACCTGGAACGCCCGCTGCTCTGGGTCGAACACCGCCCCGCGCTCCGTCGGGGACCCGGCAAGTACTTTCTCCACACCTTCCCTTCTTACGACCCCAAACTGGTGGGCGCCGGCTTCGTGCGGCGCGTCACCCTCGGGACCTCGCGCCGCGAGCCGCTCGACCCGGCGGAGGTGGGGACGCTGACCCGGGGAGTCTAGGTCACGAAAGGGAGCGGTCCGCGAACCGCCCCTACGAGATGTTGGTGGTTTAACGGTAGGGCGTGAAGGCGCCGGTCATCGACCTTAGACTCGGTGGTATGAGGGGCAGGGCGCTTAAAGAGTCGGACCACGGGCTGGTCGTCCCGGCCGCGGATGAGTGGTGGGGCGGGCGCAGGGTCGCGGAGAAGCTGCCGCGGCTCTTCTTCCGGTACTTCTCGGGGGCGAGTTTCGCCGTCGAGGAGGACGGGGAGCTCATCGCTTTCCTGGTCGGCATCGTTGGGAGCTCCGACGAGGCATACGTCCACTTCGTCGGCGTTCGCCCGGATCACAGGTCTAGGGGACTCGGTCGCCGCCTCTACGAGACGTTCTTCGAGGAAGCCCGCGGTCGCGGCTGCCGCTCGGTGCGCTCCATCACCTCCCCGGCCAACAGCGGGTCCATCGCTTTTCATAGACGTATGGGCTTTGAGATAGTGGACGGCGACCGCGTGACGGGTGGCGCGAGCGCCCAGTCCGATTACGACGGGGACGGGAAAGATAAGGTCGTCTTCAGGAGGGACCTCTCGTGAGCCGGTTACGGCCATACGCGCTCGCCGGTGCTTTGCTGCTCGCGGCTCTGTTCCTCCGCCAGCGGCGGCGTCCGATCATGCACCCGCCGCGGCTCGCCTTTCTGTTCGAGAACCCCATCGCGGAGGCTTTCGTCGGGAGGGAGCTACTGACCGCACGCCTCCACCTGTCCCCCGGTATGAGCATCCTCGACGCGGGCTGCGGCCCCGGACGGCTCACGATCCCGCTCGCAAAAGCGGCGGGACCGCTGGGCGAGGTCGTCGCTTTGGACGGCCAGCCCGCCATGCTCGCGAAGCTCGAAGAACGGCTGCGGGCGGAGAACATCGCCAACGTCCGACCCCTGCTCGCCAGGCTCGGAGAGGACGAACTGAACGAAAGAGGCTTCGACCGTAACCTCCTCCTGATGGTGCTCGGCGAGGTGCGGGACCGGGGCGCGGCCTTGCGCGAGCTCTATGCGGCGTTGAAGCCGGGCGGCATCCTCTCCGTTACCGAAGCCTTCGGCGACCCGGACTACCGTCGGGCTTCGACCGTCCGTCGCGAGGTGGAGGGTGAAGGCTTTCGTCTAGTGAGGCGTTTCGGCGGGTTTCCGGCCTACACGCTCCACTTCGAGAAGCCCGGGGTGCCTACGACGAGCCGTTGACGGACGGTCCCTCGTCGGGGGTGGCGATGCCGATGGCCGGGCCTTCGGGTGTGTCCACCAGGTTCAGGGTGCTGCCGTCCAGCGCCTCGCTCACGGGGGCGGCGATGTGCAGGAGGCTCTCGCCCTCGTGCTCGACCACCTGGTCGTCGCCCTGCGGCTCGCCGGCGGAGAGCCCGATCTGGGTCTCGCCCGTGCTCTCATCGGTTACCGGGTCGAGGCGCAGGATCGTCCCCTCCGGATGCTCGACGCTCAGGAATAGCTCCCTGGCTTCTTCGGTCACCGTGATCATGCGTTCTCCTGTTCGGAGCGTGCACTACGAACCACCACCCTACCAGCTAAGCCCCCGGTTTAAACCGCAACCTCGACCCGCGCTCCGGAGTCCCGGGCCACGATGCCCCACGGGGAAGATCGTATAGTGAACGGGCAGGCGAACGAGAGGGACGTCATGGATAGAGAAAGCGGCACTACGGAGTACGCGATAAAGCAGGTCGGCGAGCGATATTATCCCGTCATCATCGACCACGAGGCCGGCGGGCACTACGAGATCACGAACCCCATGACCGGCGGCACCTTGAGCTACAACAACCCGCAGGCCGCGGAGAAGTACGTCGAGCGCGCCCGCGAGAAGGAACAAAGATAACCACGTCCCGAAACCGTCCGGCACCCCAAAGCGGCGCGTTGCGTCGCGGGTTGCGCTTCTGGGAGGCGGTGGCGCTCTCCGTGGCGATCATGGCCCCCGGCGCGGTGCTGGCGCTGAACGGGACGGTGGTCGCCGGGCTCGTCGGGCGGGCCGTGCCGCTGGTGTTCGCCATCTCCGCCGTCGGCATCCTCTTCGTGGCCTACGCCTTCGTGCGCCTGGCGGGGTTCTTCGAGCACGCCGGCTCCGTCTACGCCCTCTCCGGCGCAACCCTCGGGCCGCGGGCCGGCTTCTTCTCCGGCTGGGCCCTGCTCGGGACGTACCTGTGCCTGACCGCGGGGTCGATAGCCGAGGT
Source organism: uncultured Rubrobacteraceae bacterium (assembly GCA_964242955.1). GTDB lineage: Bacteria > Actinomycetota > Rubrobacteria > Rubrobacterales > Rubrobacteraceae > Rubrobacter_D. The sequence goes on from CAXTDD010000144.1 coordinate 4,949, forward strand.
CGGGCTCTTCGGGCGGGAGTTCCTGCGGGCGGCAGGCCTTCCGTTGATCGACTGGATCTTCATGGCCCTCGTGGCGGCGGCGGTCATCTGGCTGTTGGCCTACGGCAACGTGCGGGTGGTGACGCGCGCCCTGCTCGGCATGGAGGGCCTAACGGTCGCCCTGATCCTGGCGCTCGTCGCCCTGATCCTCTTCCGCATCTTCGGCGGCTCGGCCCCCGGGAACCAGGAGTTCACCTACGCCGCCTTCACACTTCCGGATGGTGTGGACCTCGGCATGGTCGGCCTGGCGACGGTCTTCGGCCTGCTCGCGTTCGGCGGCTTCGAGGGCGCGGCCTCGCTGGGCGAAGAGACGGACGACCCCCGCCGCAACATCCCCCGCGCCATCGCCGCCGCCGTCTTGACGACGGGGGTGCTCTACGTGCTCGTGATGTTCGTCCAGACTTTGGGCTTCGGCGTGGACGGCGGAGGTCCGGAGCGGTTCGCCGCGTCCGCCTCGCCGCTGGGAGAGCTCTCCACGAGCTATGCGGGGCCGGGGATGGCCGCGGCCATAAACCTCGGCGTAATGGTGAGCGCGTTCGCGAGCGGGCTCGGCTCCGCGACGGCCGGCTCCCGCATCTTGTTCGCCTTGTGCCGTGACGGCTTTCTCTCCCGCCGTCTGGGCGAGACCTCACCGCGCACGGGCTCCCCGGCCAACGCCCTCGCCGTTGTCATGGCCGTGAGCATCGTGACCTTCGTCGCGCTGCGGCTCGGCGGCGTCTCGGCGGTGAACGCGTTCTTCTACCCGGCCACCGTGGGGGTCTTGAGCCTGCTCGTCGCCTACGTCGTCACGAACGTGGGCGCCGTGAGGTTCTTTCTCCGGAGCGGCAGGGTCGGGACGTGGGAGGCGGTGGTCCCGATCGCGGGGTTGGCGATCCTGGCTTACGTCCTCTACAACAACGTCTACCCGCCGCCGGACCCGCCGTTCGGCCTCTTTCCGTACATCGCGGGTGCATGGCTGCTCATCGGGCTCGCGACCGTGTTGCTGGTCCCAGGCCTCGCCCGCCGCATGGGCGCCAGCCTGGCCGGACGCGGGGAGAGCGGAGACGACGCCGGGCCGTAGGCCTTCAGGACCCGCCGGTCGGACTCTGGCTCAGCAGTCCGAGCAGACGCCGGATCAGGCCCGTGGGGTCCCCGAGCCCCTTATCCTGCTCGATGTGGCCGGCGAGGGTCAGATCGACGGCGCCGTGGGCGGTCGCGTACAGGAGCGATGCGAGCTCGACCGGATCCCGCCCAGGCAACTCGCCGACCTCCTGGCACTCTTCGACCACACCGACGACCCGCCAGTACAGACCCCTGGCCGCCTCGTGTACCTCAGGGTAGGGACTGCCTTTTATCTCCGGACCGAACATCAGCCGGTAG
>CAXTDD010000145.1:0-6342 GCA_964242955.1 uncultured Rubrobacteraceae bacterium
TGACATGGTTGTCTCGCACGTATGCTAAAAGATACCCCAGCCCCGGGCGTCCCGAAACTGTCCCGAAAGCGCCCGTCCCCAACAGCTTCAGCCTCCTCTCGCGTAGGCCAGAGCCCGACGCCCGCAGGCGCCGGCCCGGTCTTCCCGTTCCTCGGCCCTTCCCCGTCAGGCTGGTTGACTGTTCAACAGCTTACCAGACCAAAGTTCGTGCACCTTATCACGGATGTTTCTTGCTCGCAACACGCCCGCGTTACGCGCCGGGTGGCGTAGGTTGGCCGTTCTCATTGGCGGGATCGAGCAGTTTCAGCACGTCTCTTTCGGCCTGGGCGAGGTGGTCGAGGATGTGTTTGCGGGCGGCGGCGGGGTCGCGGTCGCGGATGGCGGCGTAGAGGCGGCGGTGGAAGTCCAGGGAGGTCTCGTTCATCTCGGGGTCCTTGATCACGATCTCGAAGTACCTGGTGTAGATGTTCCGGATCAGGTCGATCAACTGCGCCAGCACCGGGTTGGCCGCGGCCTCCGCCACGACCACGTGGAACTCGAGGTCCATCTCCAGGTAATCCCTCGGGTTCTCCAGCGCCGCGGCCATGCCGTCCAGCAGCTCCTCCAGACGCCCCAGTTGCCTTTCCGTGGCGTGCAGCGCGGCGAGTTGGGCCGACTCGGCCTCCAGGACGCGTCTGACGTGCATGATGTGGCGGACGTCCCTGTCGGGGAGCTCGATGATCGTCTGGACCGGGATCAGGTGCTCGAAGACCTCGCCTAAAGATAGGGAGCGGACTATCGTGCCCGCCCCTTGCCGGATCTCCAGTATGCCCAGCTTCTCCAGGAACCGCAGCCCCTCGCGCACCGAGGTCCTGCCCACGCCCAGTTGCTCCGCGAGCTCCCTCTCCGTCGGGAGACGGTCGCCGGCGCGGTACCGGCCTTCCCTGATCTGGGCGATAACACTGTCCGTAACGGCATCGGACAGCGAGGTTCTCCGGACCTTGTCCAACCCCACCCACTCCTCTTTCGACGAACCCCCAGCCGGACGCATCATGCTATCGGGCAGATCAATCCTAGCATAAGGAGAAACCCCGAAACGCCGGTCCTCCGCCGGTGATAGTAACGGATGGGGAGGGAATCGAGTCTCCTACGACTACGGGTACCGTCTACCCGTGCGAACCGCGGCGCGGGCTGTCAGCGGATCTCTGCCACACCGTGTCGCAGGGCGAACACGAGCGCCTGCAGCCTGGAATGCACGCCGAGCTTGGTCATGATGTTCGCCATATGGTTACGCTCCGTCTTATCGCTTATCCGCAGCCGGCGGGCTATCTCTTTCCCGTCGAGGCCCTCGGCCAACGCCCCGAGCACCTCCCGTTCCCGCGGCGTAAGCTGCGCTATGGCCTGACGGGCGTCGAGGCCCTGATCCCTGTGAGATGCGGCGAGCCTGAGCAACTCCACGACGTCCTCCAGGGGCAGCAGCGTCTCGCCGGCCAGCAGGCGCCTGACGGCGTCCACCACCTCGTCCATGCCGGCAGACTTGTGCATTACCCCCGCGGCCCCGGCTTCGACGGCCCGGGCCATCTCGGCCCCGTCGAGGTTCGCGCTCAAGACGAGCGCCTGGGCCTGCGGGTTGCTCTCGCGCAGGTCCCTGATCAGGTCCCCGCCGTAGCCGTCGGGGAGCCCCAGATCGATGATCGCAACGTCCACCGCCGGCGACCCGCCGCGTATCACCTCGCGGGCTTCGGCAAGCGATCCCGCCTGCCCCGACACCCGGAACCCCGCCTCCCGCTCGAACACAGCGGCGGCGGCGTCCCTGAAGGAGACGTGGTCCTCCACGAGCAGGATCCGGGTCTCCGGTCCGGCCGGTTCCTGGTCGCCCCCCTCGACGTTCTTCGCGAAGCGCACCCTGGTGCCTTTTCCCGGCTCGCTCTCGATGCTCAGGCTCCCCCCCAGCGCGCGGGCCCTCTCGCGCATGCTCTTTAGTCCGACGCCCGAAGCGGCGTTCGGGCCGAAACCGCGCCCGTCGTCCTCGACTTGCGCCCAGACCTCTCCCCCGTCTGCCCCCAGTCTGACCACCACGTTCCTGGCCCCGGAGTGGCGGCGCGCGTTGGTAAGCGCCTCCTGAAGGATGCGCAGCAGTTCCGAATCGTTCTCCCCGAGCGGGCTTTCGGGGAGCCCTTCCGCCACGTCCAGGCGTATGTTGCGGTCCGGCACCAACCTGCGGTTCAGTTCCACCAGAGACCCGACCAACTCGGGGAACGGCCTGCCGCTTCGTTCTTCCAGCCTGAGATCGTAGACGGCGGCACGCAGCTCGCGTCCTGTCCGCTTCAAGGCTTCGACCGCGCCTTCGAGCCAGTGATTCAGCTTCGGGTCTCTGGAGGACGATTGGGTGAGTTGCGCCGCGGTGAGGGCGTAGGTCAGGTCTTGGAGAGGGCCGTCGTGCAGGTCGCGGGCCATACGGCTGCGCTCCGCCTCCCGGATCTCACCCATCCCTTCCTCGGCTCTTCTCCACTCGATCGCCTCGCTGAGCACGTTGGCGACCGCGCGGAGGAAATTCACGTCGTCCTCCGTAAAGGTCCTGCGGCGCGTGGTGTGCGCCGACAGGACGCCGAAGGGCTTCTCGCGTCCGCGGATGACCGTGCTCATGCCGCTGACGACCCCGTGGCCGTGCAACAGGGAAGGACGGTCGAACCTGGTTTCGCGGGCCAGGTCCTCCAGGACCACGGACTCGTCCACGAGCAGGGTGTAGCCGGCCTGGGAGCCAGAGCCCACCTCCTCGGTCGCGATCCCGACGAGGCCCTCTTTCCAGCCCACGCCGGCCCGCAACAGCAACCCGTCTTCGTCCGGCAGGAGCTCGACCACCTTGGCGTATTCGACCTCCAGGATCCGGGCGACGAACTCCACCGCGTCGCCCATAACCACCAGGGGATCCGGCTCGGCGAGCGCCTTGCGGCCCAGGTCGGCGACCGCCTCTTGCTGGCGGGCCCGGTGCTGGATCTCTTCCTCCACCAGCTTGCGTTCGGTGATGTTCTCGTGCGCCACTACCACCTTCGGGGGATGGGTGTCCGGGAAGCGCGTTACCCTCCCCAAGAACCACCTCCGCTCGTCCGGGGAGTGGCAAGGGTACTCCATCCCGAAGGCCTCCCGCCGGCCGGAGATCACCTCCCTCACCCCCCACGCGAAGGTGGCGGCCTCTCCCGAGCCCTCGCCACTGGTCGCGTCGCAGATATCGAGGTAGTTGGACCCCACCCCGGTGCTGGCGGTGATCGGTGGGTTGACCGCAGCGAAGTCCTGCCAGGCCCGGTTGGTGGCGAGGACGAGGCCGGTCTCGTCGAGGATGGCTATGTGCGCTGAGAGGCTGTTCAGGGTGGAGCGGGCGAAGACCTCCGACTCGCGCAGTTCCTCTTCGGCCCGCTTGCGCTCGGAGATGTCGGTATTCACGGCGACCGCGCCCAGGACCTCTCCCTCGTGCCGGACCGGCGCCGCGGCGCAGCGCAGGATCACGTCCCGATCAGCTTTGAGGTGCCGCGAGATCACCTCCTCGACGACGGTCTCCCCCCTCAGGGCCCGCGCGAAGGGTTCCTCCTCGGGCGGGATGCGCTCCCCCGTCCGCGCGAAGCGGTTTTGTAGTCTGTCGGCGAGGACGTGGATGTTCTGGTTCATCTCGGCGAGGTCTTCGAAACCCAGCATCTCGAGCGCCGCGTCGTTGCACGCCCGGATGCCGGCCTCGTCCCCGATGTAGACCGCGTCGGGGATGCTGCTGATGACGGCGTTGAGTTCGGCCGCGCGGCGCTCGTAGGCCGCGAGCAACCCCTCGCGCGCCGCTTCGGCCCGCTTGCGCTCGTCGATGTTCAGGAAGTAGACGGAAAGGCCCTCCTCCGAAGGGTAGGCGCGGGCCTCGAACCATGCCTCCAGCGTCGAGGAATACCCCTCGACCTCGACGGTCACCTGCTCGGCGAGCGCCCTGTGGAACGGCTCGTAGAAGGCAGAACCCTCGGCCATCGGGAACTCCTCCCACACGTTCTTACCCAGGAGCGCTTCCCGTGTTCTACGCATGAAACGCTCCGCCTCGGAGTTCAGGTAGGTGAAGCGCCAGTCACGGTCGAGGGCGTAGAAGGCGTCGGTGATGTTCTCGAGGACGGTCTCGATCTGCCTGTTGGATTCTCGCAGCCTCTGTTCGTTCCGCTTGCGCGCGGTAACGTCGCGAAAGGTCACAACGGCGCCGGCGATCCTCCCCTCCTCGACTATGGGACGAGACGCGTACTCGACCGGCAAGGAAGTTCCGTCCTTCGCCCAGAACACCTCTTCAGCCACCGTGACGCCTTCGCCGGTCTGGACCGCGCGGCGCACGGGGCACTCTTCCTCGGGATAGGGCGAGCCGTCTGGCCGGGTGTGGTGGATCAACGCGTGTAAGTCCGCGCCCAGGACGTCCTCGGGTTCGTACCCGAGCATCCGGCTCCCGGGGGCGTTGGCGAAGACGCATCGGCCTTGCGGATCGACGGCGAATATGCCTTCGCCGGTCGACTCCAACATCGCCCTGGCGTGCGCGCAGAACCAGGCTTCGGCCGTGGCTGACCGGTCGAACCCGCCTACCCCGGCGTCATTGCTCTCACGCGCCAACACCGTCACCCGATCCTCGACGCCGAACCCACAGCGTTCTCGGAAAAGACCGGTACTCGTCCCGCCGACCGCGAGAATGGCCTTCACGGCCGGGCAGAAGCCGTTGCACCAGAGACCCTTGGCGGCAGAACTTCTCCTCCAGTGCCACCTCGGGCATCGATGGTCCTTCCCTCGGGCGGGACAGCCGGTATGTTACAGTAATGGCTATCCTACCATGATGGATCGGACCCCGTGGCGTCATGGCCGGGGGCCCGTAGTGCGTTTGGGCTACAGAAAGATAGTCTCTAGGCACCGTGCCCGTCAGCCTCCCCCAAACGATCATGTGAGATCGTACGTAGCCTCTGGGGAGACGCGAAGCGGACGCTATCAGGGGCCCGCCGGCTGCTCAACGAAGACGTCCATCTAACGGTGGTGGACCTCTCCCTTTCGGACGAATGCGGGGCAGACTTTGTGAAGGACATCCGCAAGCTCAACCCGGAAGGTTGCGTGCTCGTCCTGACGACCGGCCTGGATCCGGAGAAGTCGAGCCGCATCAGGGCGGCCGGGGCCAGCGAGGTCTTGCGCAAGTCCGTCGCCGTTGCCCGGATCGTCGCGACCGTGAGGCGGTTGGTGGGGGGCGGGTCACGAACGCCCTCCGGCCCTTGCCCGGCAAGATAGCCCTGTGCGGCCACCGGTCGGAGCGACGAGGCTTCGGCGGGGAATCGAGGAGAACGATGATGGTAGAAGTCACCAAGAAAGTGCGCCCACGGCACGCGGCATCCGGCGCGGCGCGTCTCCCGGCGGACACGCCGCTCCTGCTCTACCCGATAGCCCGGGACGGGGGCGGCACCATGAACCTGCTGTGCGTCCCCATCGCGTTCCGCGAGGAGGCGTTGGTGGTGTTCTCTTCCCGGGAGGCCGCCCGGGACTCTCTCGTCGCGCAGGTTCGCCAGGGGGAACGGAGCGCGAGGGTATGCTCCGGCGGGGAGCTCGTCTCCTTGCTCTTCGGGCCCTACAAGGACGTCGATTGGGTGCTTTTCGACCCTCTCCCGGGTCGCCGCCTGGAAGAAGCCGCCGAGACCAACCTCGTGAGCCGGGGGCGCTTCGTGGACTATCTCCTGGGGCGACCGGAACCCCAAGCGACCAGGACCCTCCTCTCAGACGTCCACCAGCTCACCGATCGCCCTGGAGGCGAGTAGCCTAACCTACCGCGAACACGGGCAAAGCGCGGGGAGGATCCAACCCCCCGAGGCAGCTCGGCATCACCCACACGACTGGTGGCCGTGATGGCGGAGCTTGTTCCAGCAGGTGGCGTCCGTCTGTCCCGTAACCCGCCCGCGCGGCGCTGGCGGACGGTTCCGGCTGTGATCCGCAGATGATAATCTCCCACGGGTAAGTTCAGGCCGTTCTACAGGAGGCCCCGGTGACCATCGCTGATTTCGACCGTTACCCGCTGTTGTTTGGGCCTTCGCCCGTGCATCGCCTCGATAGGCTCACGGAGTCTCTGGGCGGCGCCGAGTTGTGGGCCAAGCGCGAGGACTGCAACTCCGGCATCGCCTACGGGGGCAACAAGACCCGCAAGCTCGAGTACCTCGTCGCCGACGCGCTCGACAAAGGGTGCGACACGCTCGTCTCGATCGGCGGGGTTCAGTCCAACCACACGCGCCAAGTCGCGGCGGTGGCGGCCCGGGTCGGCCTGGGGTGCGTCCTGATCCAGGAGAGCTGGGTGGACTGGCCCGACAGCGTCTACGACAAGGTCGGCAA
>CAXTDD010000146.1:0-6336 GCA_964242955.1 uncultured Rubrobacteraceae bacterium
CCCGGCGACACCGTCGTCGTGGACCGCGGCGAAGACGGCCGCGACGAGCTCACCTTCAACACGAAGGTGCCCGCCACCCAGCGGTAACGCGGACCTATCGACCGACACGAAGGAGCCCCTACCCGGGGGCTCCTTCTTCTTTCGACCCGCCGCTGCCCGCACGACTGGCCTCCCTCGGACTAGAACCGACGGGTGGTGGGTGGTAAGTTCACGTTATGAAGAAAACGAGCCTGTATATAGATCCGGAGATAGACCGGGCCCTGGGCAGGCGGGCAAGCGCCGAAGGGATCACCAAGGCCGAGCTCGTGCGTCGCGTGCTCGCTTCTGCAGTTTCCGATCGGCCCCGACCACGGGCGCGGGGCGTTTTCGACGGACCGCGGGATCTCGGTTCCGAAGCGGAGCGCCATCTCTCCGGGATGGAGTTTGGTGAAGGGTGATAGTGCTGGACACCTCCGTAGTCGTGGCCTTTATGAACCGCCGGGACGACGATCATGGGCGGGTAGTCGACTGGGTGGAGGCGGTAGGAGAAGATCTCTTTACGACGCCGCTGATCGTAGCTGAGATCGACCACCTGGTCTTGCGTGGTGGTGGGCCGGACGCTGCGTTGGCTTTCTACGAAGACCTGTCGTCCGGTGCCTACCTGGTGGAGTGGTGGACGGAAGCCGTTACCGAGACGGTGGAGATCGCAAGGGAACGGCCGGACGTGGGCCTCGCGGATGCGTCCCTGATCGCGCTCGCCGCTCGTCTCGGGACGGCCCGTGTAGCTACGCTTGACGAACGCCACTTTCGGACCGCCCGCCCGCTTACCGGAGAGCCGGCCTTCACGCTGCTGCCGGCTGATGGATGATCTGGAGACGGATCGGCACCTTCAAGGGCAAGGTGCCGGTCGCGTCGTAAGTGGTCCTTCCCTCTTACGGCGCCGCGCGTGTCCGGGCGGACGGCGGGGAGGAGAGCACGAGCGCCGGGCACGCCCTCGACAACCGGCACGGGGTGGATCTCGCGCAGGAGTCCGTGCTCGCGCCGAACGAGACCGTCGCCGGTACGCCGACGTTATCAACCGTACTTTTGTCCCGAACATCGGGACCCGGGCCTCGCGCTGTTGCGGCGGACGTTCGGCGAGTACCACGGGCGCGGCGTCCGCAAGGTCGCCCTCAACGCGGACGCCGAGGGTGTTACGGGGCGCCGGGGCTCTACGGGCGGGCCGGGATGGCCTTGAAGAGCAGCTACGCGCGCTACCAAAAGGAGCTGCGGTCGGGCGTCGATCCCGCGGCGGGATAGGCCGCGGGTGGCGTCTTTCCGGGCGCTTCGGGTGCTGTTAACATTGAACGGTGCGGCGCGTGCCCTTCGGGGCGTGTCCGACCGTAGCCTCGAGATTGGGAAGGGTCGTGGAGCGGTGAGCGAGGCGTTATCCAGCACAGGTGCGTCCCGTGCAACGTCGCGCGGGTCTCCCCCGGGGGGCGCCTGATGGGCGGGGTCGAGGCAGGTCTCGGCCGGCACCTGCGCCGCGGGGCGGCGGCTTACGGGGTGCTCCTGATCTCGCTTCTGCTCACGGTGCTCGCCTGGTACTACGTGTCTCACACGGTCGAGGCGCAGAACAGGGTGCGTTTTGACGAGACGGTGAGGGCGACCCAGGCCGCCGTGGACCGTCGCACGGACGACTACCTGGACGCGATGTTCGGCGCCCGCGGCCTCGTCCTCGCGAGCTCCTCGGTCGAACCCCGGGAGTGGGAGGAGTACGTGAAGGGCGTGGAGCCAGGGAGCCGCCTCGGCGGCCTCCAGGCTTTGGGCTTCGCCGAACGGGTCGAGCCGTCAGGGCGCGAGAGGTTCGCCCGCGAGATGCGCCAGGACGGGCTGCCGGCCCTCAGGCCCGACCTCGACCCCGGCGGGGAGCGCCCCGTCTACTTCCCGGTGCGGCTCGCGGCGCCCATGAACGAGGCGAACCGCGACCTTCTCGGAAGGGACGAGTACGTGGACACCGCCCACCGGGCCGCCATGGACCGGGCGCGGGACACCGGCGCGCCCCAGGCGACGGAGACCGTCTACGTGCTCACGGAGGCCGTCCCCGGGACCGACGCCGACCTCTCGCGGCGGCCGGGCTTCATGGTCTACCTGCCCGTCTACGGGGAGGGCGAGCCGGCCGGGACCGTCGCCGGGCGGCGGGACGCGCTGAGGGGGTTCGTCGTCGGCGCTTTCAGGAGGGACGGCCTGCTCGACGCCGTCTTCGGGGGTGGCTTCGACCCTGACATAGACTTCGAGCTCTACGACGGGAAAGACGTCCGGAGCAGCGCCTTGCTCTACGACGCCGACGGGGTGCAGCGGGCCGGGGTGGAAGGGTACGACCAGCTCTTCTCCAGGGAGCGCGGGATCGGGGTGGCCGGCCGCGACTGGAGCCTGTACTTCGCCACGCTGCCCCGCTTCGAGAGTGAGGCCCGGAGCAACCTGCCCCTCTTCGTCCTCGTGACGGGCGTCGGGGTAAGCCTGCTGCTCTTCGGCATCTCCTGGATGCTCGTGCGCAGCCGCACCCGCGCCGAGAGGGTCAGCGGGGACCTCGAAGACGTCAACCGCGAGCTCGAAGGCACCAACAAGGAGCTCGAAGCCTTCTCCTACTCCGTCTCCCACGACCTGAGAGCGCCCCTGCGTACCATAGACGGCTTCTCCCAGATCCTCTCGGAGGACTACGGAGACAAGCTGGACGAGGAGGGGCAAGACTACCTGCTCCGGGTGCGGACGGCGAGCCGGCACATGGCCGAGCTCATAGACGACCTGCTCGACCTCTCCAGGGTCGGGCGCAGGCCGCTCACGCGCGAGCGCGTGGACCTGAGCGCTCTGGCGGCGGGCATCGTGGAGGACCTCAGGAGGGCCGAGCCCGACCGGGAGGTGGACTTCGTGGCCCAGAGGGGCGTGACGGTCTGGGGCGACGTCGGGCTGCTAAAGGTGGCGCTCGAGAACCTGCTCGGGAACGCCTGGAAGTTCACCTCCAGGGAGGAGAGGGCCACCATACGCTTCGGTACATCCGGCGGCGCCGTCTACGTCTCCGACGACGGGGCCGGGTTCGAGGACGCCTACAAGGACAAGCTCTTCGGGGCTTTCCAGCGGCTGCACGGACCGGAGGAGTTCGAGGGGACAGGGATAGGGCTCGCGACGGTGGCGAGGATCGTGCACCGCCACGGCGGCGAGGTGTGGGCCGAGGGCGCCGTCGGCGAGGGGGCGACGTTCTTCTTCACGCTCGGCGGCAGGGAGCGGTCGACCGGAGAGGTCCCCGCCAAGAAGAGGGAGCTCGCGTGACGGGGGTCCCCGTGCGCCTGCTGCTCGTCGAGGACTCCGAGAACGACGCCATGCTCCTCTTGCGCGAGCTCCGGCGGGGCGGCTACGAGCCCGTTCACGAGCGCGTCTACACCCCCGAGGACGTGAAGCGGGCGCTCGCGGAGGCCGACGGGCGCGGGGAGCCCTTCGAGATCGTCGTCTCCGACTACTACATGCCGCGCTTCAGGGCGCCCGACGCGTTGGAGCTACTGCGGGGGCTCGGGTACGACGCGCCCTTCATCGTGGTCTCCGGCAAGATCGGGGAGGACGCGGCGGTAGGTATCATGAAGGCCGGGGCCAACGACTACCTCACGAAAGAGAACATGGCGAGGCTCTGCCCGGCCATCGACCGGGAGCTCAAGGAGGCGCAGGTCAGGCGGGAGCGGACGCTGGCCGAGGAGAGGCTCAAAGAGGCGGAGAACCGCTACCGGACCCTCGTCGAGCAGCTCCCCGCCGTGACCTACATCCAGGAGCCCACGGGCGACAAGCGCCTGCGCTACGTCAGCCCCCAGGTCCGGAGCGTGCTCGGCTACCCGGCCGATCGGAAGCTGCTCGACCCCGACCACTGGGTCGAGATCATGCACCCCGACGACCGCGAGAGGGTGCTGGCCGAAGACGCGCGGACCGACCGCACCGGCGAGCCCTTCAAGATGGAGTACCGTCAGTTCTCCAGCGACGGGGGGATGGTCTGGATCCGGGACGAGGCGACCCTCGTGCGCGACGCGAAGGGCGGCCCCCTCTACTGGCAGGGCGTCCAGTACGACATCACGGACCAGAAGCTCGCCGAGGAAAAGCTCCGCCGCGGCGAGGAGCGCTACCGGACGTTCATAGCGCAGAGCACCGAGGGGATCTGGTGCTTCGAGTTCGAGGAGCCGCTGCCGACGCACCTCCCCGAAGAGGAACAACTCGACCACCTCTACCGCCACGCCTACCTCGCCGAGTGCAACGACACGATGGCCCGGATGTACGGTTTCGGGAGCGCGACGGAGATCGTCGGCGCCCGCATCGGCGACCTCCTGCCCCGCTCGGAGCCCGAGAACGTGGCGTTCTTGACGGCCGCGATCCGCGCGGGGTACCGCATGACGAACGGCGAGACCCGAGAGCTCGACCGGAGCGGCAACGCGAGGGTCATCGTCAACAACCTCACCGGCATAATAGAGGACGGCTACGTGGTGCGGGTCTGGGGGACCCAGAGGGACGTCACGGAGCAGAAGGAGGCCGAGGAGCAGCTCGCGCGCCTCGCCTCGTTCCCGGAGCTCAACCCCAACCCCATCATGGAGACCAGCGTGGGCGGCGAGCCGACGTACCTGAACCCGGTGGCCCAGGCCCACTTTCCGGAGATCCGGCGTCTCGGGGCGGACCACCCGGCGCTCGCCGACCTCGAAGGGGCTTACCGCCGCGTCTGGTCGGCCGGGGGGCGGCCGTTCGTGCGAGAGGTGGAGGTGGGTGAGCGCTTCTACCAGCAGACCATCTCGCGCACGCCGGAGGGCGGCCTGCTGCGCATCTACGGGGTGGACGTCACGGAGCGCCGGCGGGCCGAGGACGCGCTGCGCGAGAGCGAGGAGCGGTTCCGGTCTTTGGTGCAGAACGCCTCGGACATCATCCTCGTGCTCGACGCGGACGGCACCATCGTCTACGAGAGCCCGGCCGTGGAGCGGGTCATGGGTTTCACGCCGGAGGAGAGGATCGGGGTCGGCGCGTTCGACCTCATCCACCCCGAGGACCGCGAGCGCGTGAAGAAGGTCTTCGCGGACCACCTGCACCGCCCCGGCCCTTTCCCGCCCGTGGAGTACAGGGCCATGCACAAGAACGGTTCCTGGCGCCACCTGGAGGCCGTCGGAGAGAACTTGCTCCACGACCCCGCGATGGGGGGCGTGGTCATCAACGCCCGCGACGTCACCGGGCGCCGGCGGGCGGAGGAGGCGCTGCGCCAGAGCGAGGAACTCCTGCGCACGGTCGTCACCAACGCGCCGGTCGTGCTCTTCTCCCTCGACTCCGAGGGCGTCTTCACGCTCTCCGCCGGCCGGGAGCTGGAGACCATAGGCCTCGAACCGGACGAGCTCGTCGGGCGCTCCGTCTTCGACGTTTACGCCGACGCGCCGGGGGTTATCGAAGACGTGCGCCGGGCGCTCGCCGGGGAGGAGTTCGTCGGGACGAGCGAGGTCGGCGGCGTGATCTTCGAGACCTGGTACGAGCCGCTGATCGGGGAAGGCGGTCGGGTGGAGGGCGTGATCGGGGTCGCCACCGACGTGACGGAACGCTCGGAGGCCGAGGAGGGCCTGCGCCGCACGCTCAAGGACCTGGCCGACCTCAAGTTCGCCCTCGACGAGTCGGCCATCGTCTCCATCGCCGACCAGAGGGGCGCCATCACCTACGTCAACGACAAGTTCTGCGAGATCTCCGGCTACTCCCGCGAGGAGCTTTTCGGCCAGGACCACCGCATCTTGAACTCCGGCTTCCACTCGCCGGAGTTCATGGGGGACTCGTGGCGGACCATAGAGCGCGGGCGGGTGTGGCGCGAGGAGCTCAAGAACCGGGCGAAGGACGGCTCGACCTTCTGGGTGGACACCACGATCGTGCCCTTCCTCGACGAGCGGGGCAAGCCCTACCAGTACGCGGCGATCCGGTACGACATCACCGCCCGCAAGCGCACCGAGCGGGAGCTCCGGGAGAGCGAGGAGCGCTTCAGGGCCACCTTCGAGCAGGCCTCCGTGGGGGTCGCCCTCATCGGGACGGACGGCGAGTTGCTCCGGGTGAACGACAAGTTCCGCGAGATCCTGGGCTACGGGCCGGGAGAGCTCGCGGGCAAGAACACCACGCACCTCACCTACCCCGACGACCTGGAACGGGATAGGGCCCTGGCCCGCGGGGCGCTCGCCGGGGCGTCGGAATCCTATTCGATGGAGAAGCGCTACGTCAGGAAGGACGGCTCGCTGGTGTGGGCGAACGTCTCTGCCTCGCTCGTGCGGGGATCCGCCGGGGAGGCCGAGTACTTTATAGGGGTGGTGGAGGACATCACCGAGCGGCGGCGGG
>CAXTDD010000147.1:0-6329 GCA_964242955.1 uncultured Rubrobacteraceae bacterium
CCCCCAGCGCCCCCCCCCGGCGGCCCCACCCCGCCCACACGCGGCCCCGGCCCCGCCCATCAAACCCGGGGGCCCGGGGCGCTACTCTTTCCCTAGCCCGCCGCGGCCTTCTCGCTGCTTGCCTCGTGGCGCGACATGTTGTGCATGGATTCGCGCATCGCCGGATAGGTCTCTATGTAGCGGTCCACGTAGAACTTGTACGCTTCGTGGGCTTCGGGGTTGGGATCGATCGTACGCTCGGTGTGGACCATGTTCTTGGCGGCGTCCTGTATGTCCGAGTAGATCCCGGCCCCTACGGCGGCTATCATCGCGGACCCGAGCACCGGCCCTTCGCTCTCGCGGGTGAGGGAGATCGGCACGTTGGCGACGTCGGCGTGCATCTGCATCCACAGCGGGCTCTTGGTCGGCCCGCCGGCGACGACGTTCTCCTGCGGCCTGAAGCCGTGCTCGCGCATGGTGCGGAAGATGTGCTCGGTGCCGTAGCAGATGCCCTCGATGATCGCGCGGAAGATGTGGCCCGGCGTGTGCCCGAGCGAGAGCCCCCAGAGCATGCCGCGCGCCAGCGGGTCGGTGTAGGGCGTCCTGTTGCCCTGGAAGTAGTCGATGAGCACGAGCCCGTCCGAACCCATCGGTATCTTCTCGGCCATCTCGTTGAGGACCACGTAGGTGTCCACGCCGCGCTTCTGGGCCTCGGCCGCGGCCTCCGCGGCGAACTGGTTCTTGAACCACGCGACGATGGAGCCGGTCGAGACCTGCCCGCCCTCTACCGTGTACTGGCCGGGGATCTGGGCGTCCGTGTAAGCCCCGAAGAAGCCCTGGCCGTGGACGGGCCTGGCCGACTGCCCGATGATGACGTGCGAGGAGCCCGTGATGAGCGCCATCTTGCCGGGCTCCACCACCCCGAGGCCCAGGGCGCCCACGAACGCGTCGACGCCGCCCTCGGCGACGGGCGTGCCCTCCTTGAGGCCCAGGTCGTCGGCGGCCTCTTTCCTGAGCCCCCCGACCACGACGCCCATGTCGAGCACGTTCTGCGGGAACTTCTCCAGCACGTCCCCGATGCCCACCGCCTCGTAGAGGCTCTCGGGCCAGCCGCCCGTGTTGCGGTCGTAGTACCAGCGGATGGACGTGTTGTTGATGGAGGCAGTCCACTCCCCGGTGAGGCGGTGGGTGACCCAGTCCTGGCACTCGCAGATGTGCGCGGCGTTGTTGTAGACGTCCGGCTCGTTCTCCTTGAGCCACATGGCCTTCGAAGGCATCCACTCGGCCGAGACGGCGCCGTAGCCGTTGTACTTGAGCGCCTCGTCGCCGGTCTCGCGCAGGCGCTGGGCCTGGTCCGAGGCGCGCACGTCCATCCACAGGAGTGCCGGGCGCATGTGGTTGCCGTTCTCGTCCACCGCGAGTACCGTGCAGCTCGTGGTGTCAACCGAGATGCCGGCGATGTCCTCGGGCGAGACGCCGCTCTTCTCCAGGGCGCCCTTCGACGCCTGCTTCAGGCTCGACCACCACTGGTCCGGGTCCTGCTCGGCCCAGCCAGAGCGCGGCCATTTCGTCTCGAACTCGACGCTGTTGAACACGACGGCCGTACCCTCGCGGTCGAAGATACCGACCCTCGCGCCCCCCGTCCCAAAGTCGATACCCAAAAGGTACTGTCCGTCAGCCACTGCACGCCTCCTGTCCGCCCCCCCCCCGGGCGCCGGAAGCTTCCAACTGCCCTCTCTACTCAAGCGTTTTCGAGAACGCCCCTCTCTTAAACGGCGCCGCCGAGCACCTGCACGATCACGATCAAGGTCGCCATCGCGGCGATCGCCAGCGCCGGCGGGTCGATGTGGGTGTCGCCGTGGATCTGGAAGAGCCTGGAGTAGAACTCGCCCAGCAGCCCCCCGAGGATGCCGCCCACCGCCCCGATCAGGACCAGCGCGAGGCCGGACTCTACGCCGAGCGATATCGCCGCCACGGCCGCCACCGCCGCCGGCAGCGACATGTGGTGCGTGACGGGGCCCGGAAGCCCGAACTGCAAGAGGAGCAACGAGACCGCCGACATCGCGTACAGCACGAAGGTAGCGGCCTGGGTGAAATCCGGGTTGAGCTGCGAGAACGTCGATATCGCCCAGCCGGACGCCAGGCCCGTGCCGAGCCCGAGCAGGGAGGTCTCCAACACCGACTGCTGGTGCTCGACCCACACGTGCCCGTCGCCGGGGTTGAACCTGCCGCGCTCGCGGTGCGCGTCGTCCATCGTGCCGAAGACCCCCGTCCTGCCGAACAGCACGCGCACCAGGATGGCCGAGAGGCCCACCGTCAGGGCTATCGTATCCGTGGCGGCGACGGAGGCGGTACCGTCAGACCCGGTAAAGGTCAAAAGCCACGCCAGAAACGCGTTGCACAGGTAGCCGAACATGCCGAACGCGCCGCCGACCGCGAGCGCCGCCGGGTCCCTGGAGCCCATTATCGGCGTGGCGATGTCCCGGCCGCTCCCGAAGGTCCCCCGGCGGGCGGCGAACGCCGCCGCAGCCACAGCCCCGCCGAACGAGACGTGGGGCCCCCACATCGGCCCGAAGGTCACGATGCCGAGAAAGTCGAAGTCGCTGCCGGCCAGGGAGGTGGCGATCCCGACGAAAGCCAGGAAACCCGTGATAATAAAGGCCGGCTGGCCGCCCATGGCCGCGCCGAACAGCCCTCCCGCGAACGCGGCCAGAAGAGCCACCAAAGTAAAGTCCACTACCCAATCCCCTTTCCCCTTTTACCTGTCACCCGGCCTGCCGCCCGGCGACCACACCGTCCTGCGCGAGCAGCCCCCGCCCCGGTCCTCCTAGTTCCCGAGGCGTTCAGACCCGTCTTCCGCCCGGCGACGCCCTCATCCGCGCCCGCCGCGGCGGAACGCATGGATACGTCCCCTCCGTACCCGCCACCGTGCTGCCCGCGGCATCCGGTCCGTCGGGTACGCACTCGTCCGAAGGCGCGGTCTTTACGGCGCCGGTAGACATCAACGCCCGGTCCGGGGGTCACGCCCAGGTTCCGCGTCCGCCCGCGCCGCCCTGTCGGCGGCCTCAATACGCGATGCGCGAGGCAGGTTCTCACCCGAATCAGCCGTCATTCGGCCTCCTTTCCCAAGGTGGGTGCAGCGTATCTGGTTGCCTGGTCTCTGTCAATCGCCCAGGATCTGCATTTTTGTGCGCCACCTGCGTGCGGCTGAGGATCTGTGGCGCGGGTTTGCGCAGGGTCGCGGGCTAGGATGCAATGCTGCGGCTTGATGGAGTAAGATCAGTCACATCCTGGGGAAGGGATAGGGCAAGCTGTTCGTAACATTGACTGAATTCGTGTCGGGACGGAGGGCATAAGATTGCCAGCGCAGCGACGGGCCGCTTTATCCGAGGATCGGTTCCTGCTGGCCGAGGTGGCGCAGCTCTACTACGCCAGGGATTTCACGCAGGAGCAGATAGCGCAGCGGATCGGCGTCTCGCGCTCAAACGTCTCGCGGATGCTCAAAGAGGCGCGGACGCAGGGGATGGTCGAGATCAGGATCCACTCGCCCTTGAGGACCGTTCCGGAGGTGCAGGAGGAGCTCGTCTCCCGTCTGGGGCTGCGCGAGTGCCTGGTGCTGGCCGCCCTGGACCACGGCCCCCGCGTCTTCGAGGCGACCGAGACCGTCGTGCAGGTGGCGGCGCTTGCCGCGCGCTACCTGCGGGAGAACATCGCCGAGGGGGACGTCGTGGGCCTGGGTTGGGGCAGGAGCGTCTACCGCGTCGCCCACAACAGGTTCCTGCGGGAAGAGAGGGACGTGACCGTGGTCCAGGTGATGGGAAGCATCGGCGGCTCCATACCCGAGTTCGACGGCGTGTCCACGACCGCGCACCTCTCCGACGTGCTGGGGGCCAGCGCCCACTACCTGCACGCGCCCATGCTCGTGACGGACACGGCGGTGCGGGACGGCCTGCTGCGCGACCCGCACATCCGCAAGACCCTCGAGGTGGCCGCGCGGGCGGACATCATCGTCTCGTCGGTCGGCACCCCGGGACCGGAGCACGGGCAGTACTGCACGGGGTATCTGACGACGCGGACCTGGAATACCTCAAGGCGCGGGGGGCCGTGGGCGACATCTGCGGCACCTACTTCGCGCGCGACGGCTCCCTGGTCCCGCTGGAGATGAACGGGCGCAGCATAGCCATAGGCGCCGAGGCGTTGAAGCGCGTGCCGACCTGCATCGGCGTCAGCTCGGGGCCGGAGAAGCCGCTGGGGAACATCGGCGCGGCGCGTTCCAGCCTCGTCGACGTCCTGATCACGGACGAGGCCACGGCCGGCAGGATGCTCGACATCCTGAACGACGAGGCCACCACGAACTCCCGCGCCAACGGCGAACCTCGTTCCAAAGCTCGCGACCGGTGAACCGGATCATCGCCGGGAAGCCTCCAAGGTTTTGAAGGGCGGAGGTTGGATCCCACCGCCGCCCCGCCAAACATCCCCAAAGGCCTCGGAGCCTAAGGACCTGGAAGCCTCCTCTTCTAGAACGGTCGTCCAGCGGCCACGTCGCAGGGCGCGGCCAGGTAGCCCTTCATCTCCTCGTCGAGCTTGAGGAGCGTTATGGAGAAGCCGGCCATCTCCAGGGAGGTCATGTAGTCGCCGACGTAGGGCATCCGCCAGACGTTTATGCCCTCGGTGCCCAGCCTGTCGGCCAGGTGGGCGTAGGCGACGTAGAGCTCCATGAGCGGGGTGCCGCCCATACCGTTGACCATCACGGCGACCTCGGAGCCCGTGTAGTCCACGGAGTCGCCGAGGATCTTGTCCAGCAACGCATCGACGATGGCGTCGGCCGGTTGGACGTTCTTGCGCTCGATGCCCGGCTCGCCGTGGATGCCGATCCCGATCTCCATCTCGTCGTCGCCGATCTGGAAGATGGGCTCCCCGCTCTCGGGCGGCGTACAACTGGTTAGCGCCATACCCATCGACCGGACGTTACCGTTGACCCGCTCGGCGAGTTCCTTGATGCCGGCCAGGTCCTTGCCGTCGTCGGCGGCTGCGCCGCAGATCTTGTGCACGAAGATGGTGCCCGCGATCCCGCGCCGCCCGCTGGTGAAGGTCGAGTCTTCGACGGCCACGTCGTCGTTGGTGACGACGTAGTCGGTCTGTATCCCTTCGGCCTCGGCGAGCTCGCCGGCCATCTCGAAGTTGAGGACGTCGCCGGTGTAGTTCTTGACGACGTAGAAGACGCCGGCGCCGCCGTCCACGGCTTTCGTGGCTTCGAGCATCTGGTCCGGCGTGGGGCTCGTGAACACCGGTCCCGCGCAGGCGGCGTCGAGCATGCCCGGGCCCACGTACCCGCCGTGGGCCGGTTCGTGGCCCGAGCCGCCGCCGGAGACGAGGGCGACCTTGCCCTGCACCGGGGCGTCGGCCCTGAGAACGACGCCGCTCTCCGGCAGGAGCCTGAGCATGCCGCCGTGGGCGAGCTCCATGCCCCGGAGCATCTCCTCTACCACCGCCTCCGGGGCGTTGATGAGCTTCTTCATATTGCCCTCCTCGGCTCTCTACGCCAGCGGGGACTCGACGGCTTCTTGGGACCAGTTCTTGGCCCGCGCCAGGGCTTCCTTCCACCGGGCGTAGAGCCGCTCGCGCTCCTCCTCGCCCATCTGCGGCTCGTAGCGGCGCCTGAGACGCCACCGGCTCTTGAGCTCCTCCTGGTCCTGCCAGAAGCCGGTCGCCAGCCCCGCCAGGTACGCCGCGCCCAGGGCCGTTGTCTCGAGCGTCTCGGGCACCTCGACGGGGATGCCGAGGATGTCGGCCTGGAACTGCATCATCCAGCGGTTAGCCGCGGCCCCGCCGTCGGCCCGGAAGGTCGGGATGGCGGTGCCGGCGTCGTCCTGCATCGCCTCGACCGCGTCGCGCGTCTGGTAGCACATGGCCTCCAGCGCCGCCCGGGCAATGTGCGCCCGCGTCGTGCCGCGCGTCAGGCCCACGATCGTGCCCCTGGCGTACGAGTCCCAGTGCGGGGCGCCGAGCCCCACGAGCCCGGGCACGAAGTACACGTCGTCGTTGGAGTCGAGGCTCTGGGCGAGCTCCTCGGTTTCCGCGGCGTCCTTGATGATGCCGAGACCGTCGCGCAACCACTGGACCGCCGCGCCCGTGATGAAGATGGCGCCTTCGAGGGCGTACTCGACGGGCTGGTCGCCGATCCCCCAGGCGATGGTGGTGAGGAGGGCGTTCTTGCTCTTTATGGGCTCGGTGCCGGTGTTCATGAGGGCGAAGGAGCCCGTGCCGTAGGTGTTCTTGGTCAGGCCCTTCTCGAAGGCGACCTCGCCGAAGAGGGCCGCCTGCTGGTCGCCGGCGACGCCGGCTATCGG
>CAXTDD010000148.1:0-6315 GCA_964242955.1 uncultured Rubrobacteraceae bacterium
ATGCCGTGAACGAACAACAGCGTCGGCCCATCCCCGATCTCCCGGTAACGGATCACACCCTGCCCCAACCGGACCTCCCTCTCCTCCCCCATCATCCGCAGATCCGTCACCCTGCTCTCCCTTCACCGCTCTGGTTGTAACAGCATGATACCCGTTTACTGACATCGTGTCAATAGACATCGTGTCAATAAGGGAGTAGATTGTCGGGATGTCGTGGGATTTCGAGGTTGGGGCGTTCAGCGGTGCCGGGTGAGAGGCGTAGGCGGCGGAGGCCGGAGGAGGCGGAGCGTGCGATCCTGGCGGCGGCGAGGTCTTTCTTATCCGAGCATCCGTTCCGGGAGATGAAGGTCGAAGACGTGATGGCGCGTACCGGGCTCTCGCGGCCGGCGTTCTACGCGTACTTCAAGGACCGATACGAGTTGGTGACGCGTCTTCTGGAGGGCATCGGGGGTCTGTTGTTCGCGGTAGACCGGCGCTGGCTGGTCGGAGACCCGGGCGTAGGGCGGGAAGAGTCGGCCGAGATCTTGAGAGATGCGTTGCGGGGAGGGGCGGAGACTTTCGAGAGCTATGGGCCCGTGTTGCGCGCGATCTCCGACGCGGCCAGCTACGACGAGCGGGTCGAAGAGGTGTACAGGTTCGGCCTGATCGAGCGCCTGATCGTCGCGGTGGCGGCCCGCATCTCCCGCGACGTGGAGGCCGGCATCTCGCCGGAAGGCCTGATCCCTGAGGAGACGGCCAAAGCGCTGGTGTTCATGACCGAGCGGTACCTGATCGACGCCTACGCAACGTCCCCCAAGGAACAGTCCGACGCGATCGTCCAGACGCTGGAGACCGTCTGGATCGGCACGCTTTACGAAGACCGGGCTTGAATCACCTCTTCTTTGCCCAGGCCAGCGCGTCTTCCAGGCGGTCGTTGCCCCAGAAGAGCTCGCCGCCGACCACGAAGCTCGGGGCACCGAAGATCCCCAGTCCGGCGGCCCGGCGGGTCTGCTCGCGGAGACGAGGATTGTAGTCGGGAGAGTGCGCCTGCTCGACGATGCGCGCTCCCGGCAGGCCGAGGGCGTCGAGTATCGAGCAGACCTCGGCGGCGTCTCCGATCTCGCGGTTCTCGGCAAAGTTGGCGCGGAAGACCGCCCGCACGAACCCGGGAAGCCAGGGTTCGGACGTCGCGCCCGCGAGGCAGGCAACCCTGGCGGCGACGAGGCCGCTGCGTGGGAAGCGCGAGGGCCTGGCGAACGGTATACCGTAACCCGAACACAGACGCTCCATGTCCCGCCACATGTAGCGGCCCTTCGCCGGGTAGACGTTGAAAGGCGAGTCGTCCCAACCCTGCTCCGCGAAGATCGGCCCCAGGAGAAACGGCTCCCACACCAGCGGCACGCCCGCGGAAGCGGCGGCGGCCTCGATGCGGGCGGCGGAGACGTACGAGTACGTGCTCCCGAACTCGAACCAGAATTCCAAACGGGGTGCGTTCATCTACCCTTCAGCGGGCTCGACCCGGGACGCGTTCCACGAGGGCGCCGCCACGAGCCGGGGGCTGCGCCGACGACCGCGTCCACGATCGTTCCGCTAGGATGGGCTCTGGGGCGCGAACCTGACCATCTGCAGTCCGGCATCGGCGGCCAGCTCCATTGCGAGGGGGTCGGGGTAGCCGCCAGCGTAGCGGACCTCTTCGATGCCGGCGTTCATGATCATCTTCACGCACATCAGGCAGGGCTGGTGGGTGCAGTAGATGGAGGCGCCGGTCACGGAGACGCCGTGGTAGGCGGCCTGGATGATGGCGTTCTGCTCGGCGTGCAGCGTGCGCTGGCAACTCTCGCGGCCATCGACGATGCGGATGAGGCATCCAATGTCCTCGCAGTGGGGCAGCCCCGATGGAGAGCCGTTGTAGCCGGTGGTGAGGATGCGCTTGTCGCGCACGATCACGGCGCCCACCGCCAGGCGCGGGCACGTCGAGCGGGTCGCGACCTCGTGGGCTATGCGCATAAAGTACTCGTCCCAGGAGGGACGGACCTTCTTCAGCGCCTCGTGCTCGTGGGTGGTGTCCACTTCGGGGTTCTCAAAGGGTTCCATAGAGCCTGTCGCCGGCGTCGCCGAGGCCCGGGACTATGAAGGAGCGTTCGTCGAGCTCGGGGTCCACGGCGGCCGCGTAGAAGGTTACGTCGGGGTGTTCGCGGGTCACGCGTTCGACGCCGGGGACGGCGGCCACGGCGTGGAGGCAGGAGATCCAGGTAGCGCCCTCTTCCTTGAGCTTGTCGATGGTCGCGGAGAGGCTCCCGCCGGTCGCGAGCATCGGGTCGAGAACGAGGACCAGGTAGTCTTCCAGGTTACGGGGCAGGTTGACGTAGTACTCGACGGGGAGGGCCGTCTCCTCGTCGCGCCTGAGGCCCATGAAGCCGACGGTGGCCGTCGGCAGCAGGGCGAGGGCGCCGTCGAGCATCCCGAGGCCGGCGCGCAGGACCGGCACCAGGCAGACGGGGCCGGAGATCTCCTCCACCTCGGTCTCCGTGAGCGGCGTCCTGATCTTCTCGGTGCGGGTCGGCATCCGGCCCGTCGCCTCGGCGACCATTATGAGGGCGAGCTCCTTCATCGCCTGGCGGAAACGCGGCAGCTCCGTCCGCTCGTCGCGCAGGACCGCGAGCTTGTGCCGGCTCAACGGCCCGTCCACGACGAAGAGGTTCTTCGCCTCACTCATAGAGCGGGAAGGCGTCCGTGAGTTGGGTAACCCTCTCGCTGAGGCCCCCGATCTCACCCCGCGCCGTCGCCGCTATGATGTCGGCCACCTCGCGCATCTCGTCCGGGCCCATGCCGCGCGTCGTCATGGCCGGGGTGCCGAGCCTGACGCCGCTGGTGACGGTGGGCGGCTCGGGGTCGTTGGGGACCATGTTCTTGTTGCACGTTACCCCGACGGACTCGAGGAGCTGCTCCAGCTCGTGCCCGTTCACGTCCGCCCCGCGCAGGTCGACGAGTACGAGGTGGTTGTCCGTGCCGCCGGAGACCAGGTCGAGGCCGCCTTCGAGCAGACCGTCGGCCAGCGCCCGGCAGTTCTCGACGATGCGGGCGGCGTACTCCTTGAACTCGGGCTGCAGCGCCTCGCCGAAGGCTACCGCCTTGCCGGCTACCGCGTGCATCAGGGGGCCGCCCTGCATCCCGGGGAAAACGCGGCTGTTGACCTTCTTGGCGAAGGGTTCGCGGCACAGGATCATGCCGCCGCGTGCTCCCCTCAGGGTCTTGTGCGTGGTCGTCGTCACGATCTCGCAATAAGGGACCGGCGACGGATGAACGCCGGCGGCCACCAGGCCGGCGATGTGGGCCATGTCCGTCAGGAAGAAGGCGCCGACCTCGTCGGCGATCTCGCGGAACCTCTCGAAATCGATCACGCGCGGGTAAGCGCTGGCCCCCGCGAGGATCAGCTTAGGCCGCTCCCGGAGCGCCGTCGCCCTGACCTCGTCGTAGTCGATAAAGCCGTCTTGGCCGACGCCGTAGTGGGAGAAGTCGTAGGTCCTGCCGCTGAAGTTGATCTTCATCCCGTGCGTGAGGTGCCCGCCGTGGGCGAGGTCCATCGAGAGCACCTTGTCGCCCGGCTCGATGAGCGCGGCGTAGGCCGCCTCGTTGGCCTGGCTGCCCGAATGCGGCTGCACGTTGACGTGCTCGGCCCCGAACAACTCCTTGGCCCGCTCGATCGCGAGCACCTCGACCTTGTCCACCTGCTCGCAGCCGCCGTAGTACCTCTTGCCAGGATAGCCCTCGGCGTACTTGTTGGTCAGCACGGCCCCCTGCGCGGCCAGGACCGCCTGCGACGCGAAGTTCTCGCTCGCTATAAGCTCTATGGTCGTGCGCTGGCGCTCGAGCTCGCCGTCGAGAGCCTCCTGGACCTCGGCATCTACGACCTCGGTGTACGGTCCTATCAAGTCCTACCTCCGCTCTGGGGTCCTGTGCTCGGGGGCATTGGTCTACCCGTCTTCTCCCCGCGGGCACCGCGTCGCCCAGAGTATAGAGGCTGCCCGCTACGCCCTCAAACGGCCGGAGCGCGCCAGCTTACGAAGCGTCTCGTCCGTCAGGGCCGCCGTGGGACGCAAGAGCCGGGCTCCCCCACTCGACAGGTCGACAACCGCCGAAGCCTCGCCGTTGCCGGGCTCCCCCTCCACCACCAGGTCCACGGCGGCGCGTACGTCCGGGTCCACGTCACCGAGCGACCGCGGTGCGGGCCCACCCGACGGGTTCGCGCTCGTCGCGTAGAGCGGGGCCCCGTAGGCGCGGAGCACCCCAGTTGTGGCGCCAGCCGGGACGCGGACGCCGATGGTTCCTCCGCCGTCTCGCTCCAGGACGAGCGTTAGCGGGCCGGGCCAGTAGCGTTCGGCGAGCGTCCGGGCCAGCGGGGGCACGTTTGCTGCGAGCGAGAATGCCTCTTCGGTCGAGGCGCAGAGCAGGGCGATCGGTTTGCTCGGGTCGCTGCCCTTGATGCTGTTCAGACAGCGGGCATTCGCCGCCACGAGCCCGACGACGGTCTCCGTCGGGACCAGCACGACCCCGTTGTCCCGCAGCACGTTCGCGGCTGTTTCAGGCGTGCCTACTTCCATCCCGGCCATCTCAACAGCGCCGCCCTGAGCGTACCCGTCAGGTCCAGACGCACCCCCAGCGGGTCGAAACCGGCGGCCCGTCCGAGGGCCGGGACTGCCTGCCCTTGACCGTCCCCGATCTCGAGCACCACCGATGCGCCTTCGGCCAGCAGCGGCGGCGTCTCGGCGAAGATGCGCCGGTAGAAGGTGAGGCCGTCCGGACCGCCGTCGAGGGCGGACGGTGGGTCCCAATCTCGCACCTCGGGCGCCAGCTCCGCCACGGCGTCGCTCTCGATGTAGGGCGGGTTCGAGACCAGGACGTCCACGGCTCTTGCGAGGTCCAGACCGGAGGCCAGGTCCGTCTCGTGGAAGGCCACCCGGGCCTTCGCCCTCTGCGCGTTGCGGTGCGCGATCTCCAGGGCTCTTTTGGACGTATCGGTCGCGTGGACCTCGGCGGACGGGCGTTCCTGGGCGATGGCGATGGCGATGGCGCCGGAGCCGGTTCCGATGTCTAGGACGCGGCCAGAACCGCCGCGCCGGTCCAGGCGTTCCAGGGCGGCATCGACGACGCTCTCGGTGTCGGGGCGTGGGATGAGGGTCTCCTCGTTCAGGTCGAGGACGAGGTTGCGGAAGTAGGCGCGGCCGAGGATGCGCTGCACGGGCTCGCGATCCGCGCGGCAAGAGATCCAGGCCTCGTACCTGGCTGCCTGCTCATCCGTCAGCGGTTCGTTCTGTAGATGCAACTCTCCTCGCTGCACATCGAGAAGCTCGGAGAGAAGCACCTCGGCGGAGGCTTCGGGCTCGGGGACGCCGGCCCGCGACAATCGCGCGGCGGCGACGCGGGCCACCCCTCCGGCGCTGCCCGTCGTGCTCCGCACGTCTTAGCCCGGCGTGCCGGCGGCCTCGGCGGCCAACTTCTCGGCGCGCTCTTTGGCGGCGAGGGCCTGGGTGAACTCGGCCAAATCGCCGCCGAGGGTGGCTTCGAGGTTGTGGGAAGTCACGCCGACGCGGTGGTCGGTTATGCGGCCCTGGGGGAAGTTGTAGGTCCGCACCTTCGCGGAGCGGTCGCCGGTGCCGACCTGGGCCTGGCGCATGGCGCCCTCCTGCTCGGCGCGTTCGCGCTGCTCCCGCTCCAGGAGGCGGGACTTCAGGATCTTCATGGCCTGCTCCTTGTTCTGGAGCTGGCTCTTCTCGTTCTGGCACGTCACCACCAGCCCGGTCGGCTTGTGCGTGATGCGCACCGCCGAGTCCGTCGTGTTCACGCTCTGCCCGCCGGGGCCGCTGGAACGGTACACGTCTATCTCCAGGTCCCCCTGACTGACCTGCACCTCGACGTCTTCGGCCTCCGGCAGCACCGCAACGGTCGCCGTGGACGTGTGGATTCGCCCCTGGCTCTCCGTCTTGGGGACCCGCTGGACGCGGTGGGTGCCGCCCTCGTGCTTGAAGACCGAGTAGGCGCCGTCGCCCTCGATCTCAAGGGCTACCTCCCTGTAGCCGCCGACCTCGGCGGGGCTCGAAGAGAGGGTGTTGTGCTTGAAGCGCAGGCGCTCGGCGTAACGGCTGTACATCTCCATCAGCTCGCCGGCGAAGAGGGCCGCCTCGTCGCCGCCGGCGCCGGCCCGGATCTCGATGATGACGTCCTTGTCGTCGTTCGGGTCGCGGTCTATGAGCTCGGTCCGGATCGTCTCTGAGAGCTCCGACATCTTCTCCTCGGCCTCCCGTGCCTCCGTCTCGTAGTACTCCCTCGTCTCTGCGT
>CAXTDD010000149.1:0-6313 GCA_964242955.1 uncultured Rubrobacteraceae bacterium
GGGTGCTCGCGCGCCGCGCGCTCGGGTGGGCGTGGGACGAGTACCGGGGCGCGGCCTGATGCGCCTGGGATTCACGGTCAACGGGGAGTTTCGGGAGGCGGACGGCGTGTGGGAGGGCGAGAGCCTCTTGTACGTGTTGCGGGAGCGGATGGGATTGCCCGGCTCCAAGAACGCCTGCGAGCAGGGCGAGTGCGGGTCCTGCTCGGTCTACCTGGACGGCTCGCTCGTCTGCTCCTGCCTGATACTGGCCGGGCAGGCCGAAGGGCGCGAGGTGGTCACGGTCGAGGGGATCTCGGAGGGCGACGGGCTCCATCCCGTGCAAGAAGCTTTCGTGGAGGCCGGGGCGGTTCAGTGCGGGTTCTGCACGTCCGGTTTCGTGGTGGCGACCCACGATCTGTTGCGCGGTAACCCGGACCCCGCGGACGCGGAGATAAGGGAGGCCCTCGCCGGCAACCTCTGCCGGTGCACGGGCTACGAGAAGATCCTGGACGCCGTCCGCCTGGCCGCGACGCGCCTCGGCCCATCGGGAACGGCGTAGTTTGAGGATCGTCGCCGAGATCCGGGCCGACGCGTCCCGATGACGTCGGGGGCACAAACGGCGCCGGCGGCCCCAACCCGCATCCGCCCGGAGGCCCCCGTCCAAAGGCCCGGCCGGATCGGCGAAGAGAGCGCCCGCGTCGATGGCATCCCGAAGGTGAAGGGCGAATACGAGTACTCCTCGGACCTCTGGATAGACGGAATGCTCCACGGCGCGACGCTCAGGAGCCCGCACCCGCACGCCAACATCCGGTCCATCCACACCTCCGAAGCCGAGGGGCTTGCGGGCGTTTACGCGGTGCTCACGCACGATGACGTGCCGGGGCGGAAGGTTTACGGGATGGAGATACCAGACCAGCCCGTCCTCGCCTGGGAGAAGATCCGCTACCAGGGCGAGCCGGTCGCCATAGTCGCCGCCGACCACCCCGAGACGGCGAGACGGGCGCTCGAAAAGATTGGG
Source organism: uncultured Rubrobacteraceae bacterium (assembly GCA_964242955.1). Lineage (GTDB taxonomy): Bacteria > Actinomycetota > Rubrobacteria > Rubrobacterales > Rubrobacteraceae > Rubrobacter_D. The sequence goes on from CAXTDD010000149.1 coordinate 998, forward strand.
GTCGAGTACGAAGTCCTCGCCCCCGTGACGAGCGCCGAAGAGGCCATGCGCGAGGACGCGCCGACGCTCCACCTCTCGGGCAACCTGCTCAGGCGCGTCAAGGTGCTGCATGGAGACCCGGCGGAAGCCAGCGCCGACGTGGTCGTTACCGGGGAGTACGAGGTCGGGATGCAGGACCAGGCGTTTCTCGGGCCTGAATCCGGGCTCGCGGTGCCGGGCAGTCGGGGCGGCGTGGACCTGTACGTCTCGACCCAGTGGCTGCACATCGACCGGGATCAGGTAGCGGAATCCCTGGGCCTGGAGCCAGAGCAGGTCCGGCTTACGCTCTCGGGTGTGGGCGGCGCGTTCGGGGGGAGGGAGGACCTGTCGATGCAGGTCCACGCCTGCATGCTCGCGCTGCGCACGGGTCGCCCGGTCAGGATCGTCTACGACCGCGAGGAATCGTTCTTCGGCCACGTCCACCGCCACCCGTGCAAGATGCGCTTCGAGCACGGCGCCACAAGAGAAGGAAAGCTCGTCTACGTCAGGGCGCGTCTCGTCTTCGACGGGGGCGCCTACGCCTCGAGCTCCAACGCCGTCTGCCTCAACGCGGCGACCTTCGCCTGCGGCCCCTACGACGTGCCCAACGCAAAGATAGAGAGCCACATGCTCTACACCAACAACCCGCCCTGCGGCGCGATGCGCGGCTTCGGCGCCGTCCAGGCCTGCTTCGCCCACGAAGCCCAGATGGACAAGCTGGCGGAGAAGTTGCGTATGGACCCTGTCGAGTTACGGCTCAAGAACGCTATGAAGCCGGGGATAAAGTTCCCCTTCGGGCAGGAAGTCCCGGAGCCCGCGCCGGTGCGTGAGATCCTGGAGCGCGTCCGGTCCATCCCGATGCCGGACGAGGAAGAAGCTACGGGCCGCGACGTGCGGGAACTACCGGGCGGCGTCTCCAACGTCACGCACGGCGAGGGTGTGAGGCGGGGCGTCGGCTACGCGGTCGGGTTCAAGAACATCGGTTTCTCGGCAGGTTTCGACGACTACTCGACGGCGCGGGTGACGCTCTCGATAGAAGACGGCGAGCCGCTGGTCAGGGTCCACACGGCGGCGGCGGAGGTCGGGCAGGGGCTCGTTACTTTGCAGGCCCAGATCGCGCGCACCGAGCTCGGCGTCCCGAACGTCGCCGTGTTAGACGCCGACACGCGCGTGGGCTCCGCCGGCTCGACCTCTGCCTCCCGCCAGTCCTACGTCACCGGCGCCGCCGTCAAACGGGCGTGCGAGGCCGTCAGGGAGCGCCTCTTCGAGATGGTCTACGCGGAGATCGGCGAGGAGCCAGATCTTGGCATCGAAGACGGCGACGTCGTCTCGGATGGGCGGGTGGTCGTCTCCCTGGCGGAGCTTCTCGGCGACGAAGAGGTCGAGGAGACCTTCGAGTTCCACCACAAGGAGACCTCTGCGTTGGACGAGAACGGGCAGGGGGACGTGCACTTTCAGTACGCGTTCGCGGCGCACCGGGCGGTGGTGGAGGTGGACGTCGAGCTCGGGCTGGTGCGGGTCGTGGAGATCGCGACGGCCCAGGACGTGGGCAGGATCATGAACCCGCAGGCGCTGGAGGGCCAGATCGAGGGCGGCATAGCCCAGGGGCTCGGGCTCGCCCTGATGGAGGAGATCCAGGTAAAGCGAGGCAAGGTCCAGAACGCCTCGTTCACGGACTACCTCCTCCCCACCATCCTCGATATGCCCCCCGTAAGGATGGAGATCCTGGAGCTGGCCGACCCCGAAGCCCCGTACGGCCTCAAGGGCGTCGGCGAACCACCGACCATAGCCTCCACCCCCGCCATAGTGGCGGCCCCGCGGGGCCCCCCCCCCCAAAAAAAAAACCCCCAACCCCACCCCCCCCCCCACCAACACCGCCATTGCCCCCCCCCACCCCCCCCCCCCCCCCCATAGGGGCGGCCCTGAGGGCCGCCACCGGCAAAGAACTCTCCCGCATCCCCGTCCGGCCCGAACACATCGTCGGCCTTGCCGCCAACGTCCCGGCCCCCGAGCAACCGGCCCAACCGGGCGGCGCCGGTTACGCGGACGTCGGCCGCCTGGAAGACCGTCCGGAGACCTGACGTGCCAGGCTACGAGCGCGCGGAGCTGACCGCCGAGCTGAAGGTGATCACCTCCCCTGAGGCGGAGAAGCCACCGCGGGAGCAGACGGAGGCCGCGAGGAGGGCGGCGGGAGAGTCCGGCTTAGCCCGCGAGGCAGGTCCCGAGACCATCATGCTGGCAGGAGAACGCCGGGAGGTGCTCGACGCCGTCACGAGAACCGTCCAGGCGGCGCTGGACGCCGGGGCGCGAGGCGTGGAGGTGAAGGTGGAGGCAGAGGGGGACGCCGGTCGGTTCGGCGATAGGTAGGTGGTTATTTCTCGCGTAACCGCCCCCGCCAGGACCGTCTGCTCCCGGCTACAAGACATGGTAGAAGGACCAGAGGAGCAACGTTCGGCCACGAGCGCGAGGGTCCGCTAGCGGTCCCCGCGCCGGGAAGGGGAATCTTGCCCGAAAAATTCTCCATAGAGAAAGTGAACGCGTTGGACCGCGACGCGTTCGTCTCCACGTTCGGCACCATCTACGAGCATTCGCCCTGGATCGCCGAAACCGCGCTGGGGTCCCGCCCGTTCTCCGCCCTCGACGACCTGCACGGCGCAATGGTGCGGGCCGTAGACGCGGCCCCCGAAGAGCTCAAGATGGACCTCATACGCGCCCACCCCGACCTGGCGGGAAAGGCGGCGACGGCGGGAGATCTCACGGTGGAGTCGGCGGGCGAGCAGTCCTCGGCGGGCCTCGCCAGGCTCACGCCGGAAGAGTACGAGGAATTCACCCGGATGAACCTCACCTACCGGGAGAGGTTCGGGATGCCCATGATCGTGTGCGTCAGGGAGCACGGGGGCAAGGAGTCGATCCTGCGAGAAGCGGAAGAACGGCTCGGTAATTCGCCGAAACGGGAGGTCGAGGTGGCGATGGGCGAGATCCACAAGATAGCCCGCCTGCGCCTGGAGGACCTCGTAGAACCCGCCGGGATCGAAGACCAGTCGTCGAGCGGAGGAGGCAGACCGTGACGCGGGCGGAAACCGGCGGCAAGATCGTCCTCGGCGGGAACAACTATGGCAAGTCGGAGATCCGGCTCGTCAAGGTAAAGCGCGACTCCGAGCGCCACGAGCTCTGGGACGTCCACGTCCGCGTCGCCCTCGAAGGCGACTTCGACGCCGCCCACTACGGCGACGACAACTCCCAACTCCTGGCCACCGACACGGTGCGCAACACGGTCTACGCCCTGGCGCAAGACGGCCTGACGGGCAGCATCGAGGCTTTCGGGCTCCTGCTCGTGGACCACTTCCTCGAAGCCGGCCCGACGGTCCGCTCGTGCTGGATCGGGTTCACCCAGTTCCCGTGGAGCCGCATCGAGGTGGACGGCGGGGGCCACGCTCACTCCTTCGTCCGGGGCCGCGGCGAGCGCAAGGCGAAAGTTTGGGGTGACGAAACCGGCGCGCGGCGCGTCGAGGCCGGGATGGACGACGTCTACGTCATGAAGACCACCAACTCGGGCTGGGAGGGGTTCTTCCGGGACCGCTACACGACCCTCCCCGACACCGACGACCGCATCCTCGCCACCGTCATCACCGCGAAATGGCCGTATTCCACGACGGACGCGGACTTCGACGGCCTCTACGGCGGGGTGCTGGACCGGACCCTCGAGGCCTTCACGGACCACTACAGTCCTTCGGCGCAGCACACGCTGTACCACATGGGCGAGGCCGTGCTCGGATCCTTCCCCGAGGTGGAGAAGATCTGGTTCTCCCTGCCCAACGTGCACCACATCGCCTACGACCTGGGACGGTTCGGGATGGAGAACGACAACGAGGTCTTCCACGCCACCCAGGACCCCTACGGCCAGATCGAAGGCTGGGTGGAACGCCGCCCATGAGCGGCTACCTCACCACCCACGTCCTCGACACCGCCACCGGCAGACCCGCCGCCGGTCTGTCGGTAGAACTGTTCGCCGTGGAGGACGACAAGCGGAGACTCCTCAAATCCCTGACCACCGACGTCGACGGCCGCACAGACGAACCGCTTCTAAGGAACGGAGAGTTCGTCGCGGGCATCTACGAGATCGTCTTCGATGTGGGCGGGTACTTCGCCGGAGAGACGGACCTTCCGGACCCATCCTTCCTGGGCCTCGTCCCGATCCGGTTCGGCGTCGCCGACCCCGAAACACACTACCACGTTCCACTCCTCGCCTCCCCCTGGTCCTACAGCACTTACAGGGGCAGTTGAGAAAAGAGACGAGGTGCCGGACAATTATCCGTTTGACAACGATTCCGCGACCAACGAGAGGGGCGTGAGCGAGTGAGCGACGTGAAGATAACCGCGGGGCCTTACGGCTTTCTGGCGAGGTGGGAGCGGGAGCGATGTCCGAAGACCGTGGAGGCCTTCGAGGAGTTGTTGCCCTACCGCCAGAAGATCATCCACGTGCGTTGGAGTGGGGAGGCGTGCTGGATCCCACTCGGAGACTACGACCTCGGGGTTCCGTGGGAGGACGCGACCAGCGTGCCGCAGGCCGGCGAGATCCTGTTCTACCCCGGCGGCTACTCGGAGACGGAGATCCTGTTCCCCTACTACGGCACGGTCTTCCGGAGCAAGCTCGGCGAGCTCGCCGCCAACCACCTCTTGACCGTGACTGAGGGCCACGAGAACCTCCGCGCTTTGGGCGAACTCTGCCTCTGGGAGGGCGCCCAGGACATCGTCTTCGAGGAGGCGTGATGTCGGAGCTTCGGGAGCGCGGCTGGCAGGACGCTGGGCTATCATGCAGCCCGGTGGGGGTTTCCCTTGGGACCGGGCTCCGTGACGTTGCCGCGCGCGGCGGGAGCCCCGCCGGGTTGGGCCGTCGGGATTCCTTGACCGGCCGACCCTTGCGGGGCCTTTGCCCGGTTGGGTAAGGATCCGGATCAAATAGGGTATATGGGTAGGTACCAGAGAGGAAGGGCGGGCCATGGCGCAGGCGGGATCTTCGGGAGCTTCGAGCGGTGGTAGGCGGTTCGTATACGCGGTCGCCTGCGTTGCGGCGCTCGGGGGACTGCTCTTCGGCTACGACATAGGGATCATCTCCGGGGCGCTTCTCTTCATGGAGCAGGATTTCCCCCTCACGCCGTTCCTGACCGGCGTGGTGGTCAGTTCGATCCTGCTAGGGGCGGTGATCGGGGCGGGGGCGAGCGGCGCTTTGGGTGACAGGCTGGGACGCCGCAAGATGGTCCTCATAGCGGCCGTCATCTTCGCCGCGGGGGCCGTCGG
>CAXTDD010000150.1:0-6307 GCA_964242955.1 uncultured Rubrobacteraceae bacterium
TGCCGTTGCGGTTCTCGCAGACGTTCTCCATGTCGTGCCGGCAGTAGAAGCACCTGCGGCAAGGGACGATCGGGGCCATCGCCACCATCGCCCCCACCTCGTAGCCCTTCACCCCCGCCCCGACGGCCGCGACGTGCCCGGCGAACTCGTGGCCCAGGATGGTGGGCGGGCTCACGCCGCCGGTCTTCTCGCCGCGCAAGATCCGCACGTCCGTCCCGCACACGGTGTTGGCCCCAACCTCCACCAGGACCTCGCCAGCCCCGATCTCGGGCGTTGCGACTTCCTTTACCTCCATCTCGCCGGGACCGTTGAACACGGCTGCTATCATCCGTCTCCTCCTCGTGCCGGGCTCGAAGAAGCCCGGGCTTTCTTGCCCGTAACGCCCTCGCTTGCCGCCCCCCACGGCGATCGCATCATAACAGACGAGTTCTTGGAACAACCGCGGGGCACGCCGCATTCGACAGATCGGACTACAGCTTGCGCAGCCCGACTTCGATCACGCGGTGGTCCTCGCCCTTGTTCAGGATGAGGTTGGCTCGTTCGCGGGTCGGGACGATGTTCTCCCTCAGGTTCACGCCGTTTATGTCGTGCCAGATGCCGTGCGCCACCGTCTCGGCCTCCCGTGCGGAGAGGTGCGCGTAGCGGTGGAAGTAGGAGGCTTCGTCCTGGAACACGGTGTCGCGCAGCTTCAGGAACCGCTTCAAGAACCACCGCTCGATGTCGGCCTCGTCGGCGTCTACGTAGATCGAGAAGTCGAAGAAGTCGGAGACGAAGACGGGTGGTTGATCTCCGCGGCGGCCGTCCCCCGTCTGGAGGACGTTGAGGCCCTCGACGATCAAGATATCCGGCTGCCGGACGGTCTGGGATTCTCCGGGTACGATGTCGTAGGTGAGGTGCGAGTAGACGGGGGCGTGGACTTCGGGGCGGCCGGCCTTCACGTCGGCCACGAAGCGGATGAGGCGTCGCAGGTCGTAGCTCTGCGGGAAGCCCTTGTGGCGCATCAGGCCCCGGGCTTCGAGCTCGCTGTTGGGGAGGAGGAAGCCGTCCGTGGTGACGAGACCTACCTCCCGGTGGTCGGGCCAGCGGGAGAGCAGGGCCCGCAGGATGCGCGACGTCGTACTCTTGCCGACCGCCACGCTGCCGGCGACGCCTACGATGTAGGGAGCCTTCGACGTCTCCCTGCCGAGGAAGGCGTCCGTCGTGCCGTGCAACGCCCGGGTCGCGGCGACGCGGAGGTTCAGCAGCCTGGAGAGGGGCAGGTAGACGTCCGTCACCTCGTCCAAAGAGAGGCTCTCGTTGAGGCCCCGCAGCGAGGCCAGGTCTTCCTCCCGCAAGGTCAGCGGCGTGCTGTTCCGGAGCTCCCTCCACTCCGCGCGCGAGAACCGGGTGTAGCGGGAGAGGTCCGCGCCAACGTCCACGCTACCGCCCGGACGCCCTCGCCGAGCGGACCTCGTAGGCAGCACCAGCCGGGTCGGAGACCGGGCACAGCAGGCCGTTGGCGACGAGCTCCTCGATGGCCTCCGCAATGGCCTCGTCGGGGTGGCCCTTCAGCGTGCCGCGGAGGTCCTCGCGGTTGACCTCGCCCTGCGCCAGAAACGAGCAGAGGCCCGCGTACAACACCCGGGACGCGGGAGATATGGGCAGCACCCACACCTCCGGCTCGTACCAGAAGGCCCCGATGCCCGCCGCGTTCTCGGGACGCTCTCCGCGGGCATCCCGCAGCCGGACGACCTCCGGGACTTTTCCACCCGGGCTCACCTGTAGTCCCTCCGCCGGTTCCACACTTCCGCCACGTACACTTCTCGTAGATCGTCATCTACCTCGTAGATGACCCGGAGGCGGCGTCCCGAACGTCCCTCCAGCGACCGGCCCTGCCTCGGACGCGGATCTTCCGCCAGGGCGTTCACGGCCCGCATCGTCCGTTCGTAAGCCGTGGAAGGTAAGCGGGCTAGGGCTCTACGTGCCTTCCGCTCGACGATGACCTCATAGCTCACCGCGCCGCCTGAGCTCTTCCCGCTCCTGCTCTATCTCGCGTTTCGCCTGCTCCCAGGGAACGGCATCGTCCTCTCCGCGCTCCCTGCGGGCCATCGCCTCGTCGTAGCGGCGGACGTCTTCCATTTCGTCTTCGATCTCCCGCAAGCGCTCGTATTCTTCTATGTCGAGGACTATGCCGATGCGCTTGCCGGATTCATCTGTCAGGTAGCGGGCTTCCATGGCGCCTCCTCTACAGGACGGTGCGGACGGTCTCGCCGACGGTTGGGGTGTGGATCTTATGGTCCGGGGCGAGGCGGAAGGCGAGGTCGCTAATGCGGCGACGGGAGCCGTGGATCAGGATGATCTGGCGCGGAGAGAGCTTCTTGGTTATGCCGAGCAACTCGTCCTGGGTGCAGTGCGCCGCGAAGCTCACCCGCTCGACCCGCCACTGCTCCTCCTCGCCCTCGGCGCGGTGCGCCCCGTAAGCGGCGGCGGCGTTGGACGGCAGGATCACGGCGTTCTTCGGGTCCCCTTCGAGCCGCCTCCGGTAAAACGCACTGGCGCCGCCCTGCATGGTCACGGGTGAGGCTATGACGGCGCAGGGGTTGGTGAGGATGCGCTCGCGGGCCTTATCGTCGTTGGCGACGGCCCGGATGCTGTCGGAGAAAAAGATCTCACGTGGGTCGCTGTGCTGCAGGTACGGCTTCATGTACCCGAGCTGCTCGGCGTAGAGCCGCTCCGAGGTCGTCACCACGGAGCCGTCCACGTAGATAAAGACGTCCCGGTCCAGGCCGTACTCCTTGCCGTAGTGCTTGAGGCCGAGGATGATCTCCTGCGCCTGACCGAGCGCGTACGTAGGTATTAGCACGCTCCCGCCCCGCTCCATCGTCGTGTCGTTTATCGTCTCGACCATCGTCTTTATGGAGTCGCTGAAAGGCTGGGGCTTCTGGTCGGCGAGCGTCGCCTCCATGATCAGGAGATCTATATCTTCTACGTCCGGCAGCCGTGCCGAGGGGATGGAGAAGTGGTCCTCCATGCAGATGTCCCCCGTGTGGAAGACCGTCGCCGGCCCCGACCGCAGCAGCACGCTCGCAGCCCCCAGGATGTGGCCGCTCTCGGTGAGCGTCACCGTGGCGTCCCCGATCTTCAAGGGCTTGCCGAACGGCACCGGGACGAGCCTCTTCCTTACCTCGTGTATCGGCGCGCCACCGGGGAGGCCGCCGCCCATCGCGGCGTGGTCGTTGAGCGCGCTCACGATGAGCTTCGCCGATGGGGGGGTGCAGTAGATCGGCAACCCCGGCCTGTCCCTGACCAGCAGCGGCAACGCCCCGCAGTGATCCAGGTGTGCGTGGGTTATGACCGCGGCGTCCAGCCGGTCGATGGCGCCGAAGTTGGGGGCGGCCGGACCCCTGCCGTCGGGCTTGATGCCGGCGTCCACCAGCACCCGGGTCGCCCCGAAGTCGAGCAGGTGGCTGCTGCCGCCGACCTCCCCGGCCCCGCCCAACGCCCGGAAAGAGAGCGTCGGCCTCGCCCGGACGTAGCCCCCGTTTCCGTTCTGCGGTGGCTCCGGGTGCTGGACCGGATCTTCCGGTGGCGGGGCTGGGGAGGGGTCCGGGTCGTCGGCCTCCTCCTCCGCCGGGCCCGCGGGGGCGTGATCCCGCGGCGCGCGCAGGTCGGCTTGCGCCTGGAGTACCCTGCCCATGAACTCCAGCAGATGCGCCGTCCTGGCCGCCGAATCGAGCGTGGCGGGCATGGCGCCGACCTCGTTCTTCACCGCCCGCACGAGCAACTCGCCGAAACCGTCGTCGGTGAACCGGGCGTTCTGCAGGGCGTTCCTTATGCGGTCGCGTTCGGCGACCACGCGCCCGAGCTCATCGTGCAGCTCCTCGACGCGCTCGGCCGCCCTTGAGTAGGCCTTACGCTCGCCCTGCAGGGCCCGCTCCAGTTGCTCGCCGCGCCGGTCGAGCTCGGCGATGCGCTCGTCGAGGCGGCCCCTGGCGTCCAGGGCGGCTGCGGCCTGCTCTTCGGCCTTCCGGACGAGGTCCGAGGCGCCGGTTTTCTCGCCGGTCAGGACGTCGACCTCTTCTGCAAGGGCGGCGGCCCGCTCGTTGGCGACCCTGGAGGCGAAGGAGAGCCGCTCGTTCTCGCCCTTCAGCCGCTCCAGCTCCGCCTCGAGGTCCCGCACGTGGGCGTCCTCAGTGGCCCTCTTCTCCGCCGCGCCCTTCTCTAGACGCCAGGCCTCGGTAAGCTCCCGCACGACGGCCGGGTCCTGCTCTTCGTCCGAGCTCAACGCGGCCAACAGGAGGCCCTCCGTGGTGTGGGCCTCGGCGAGCTCTTCGAGGTTCTCCGAAGAAAGGTTCTCCAGGGCGTCGAAGGTCTCGGGCGGGATCTGCTCCTGGACGGCGGTGCGGAAGGCGCCCCAGGCGGCCGGGTACTGGCCTATCCTGCGCGCCACGCCGCGCTGGAGCGCGGCCCCCCCGCCGGTCTTGCGCGTTAGGGCGTCGGCCTGGATGCCCCTGGGAAGCAGGACCTCGTCGAGCCCCGGCACGCTCTTGCAGAGCTCCACCAGCGCCCGCCGGGTGTCGAGCCTGCCGAGCCTGGCGAGCAGCAACTCCTCCGGCAGGTCGTCCGGCGGACGCCTCTCTAGCCTGGATTCAGCGGATTCCTCATCCGGGTTCGTTGCCTCAATTTCTTCGTCTTTGGGTATGGGATCTGACACGAGAACTCCCTCCGCGAATGTGAATGTCATAAGGAGTCTTCATACTGGAATGATTCTATCATGGGGGTCCCCGAGCCCCGCCGGGCTTCTCCTGGGCCCAATACTCGTATAGACTCCCCGCCATGGACGATGCTTCGGAAACCACGGTTAAGGTCCGGGCCAACTCGCCCGGAAAATATCCCATCCTGGTCGTAGAGTTACCCTCGGGCGGCCTCCGCGCCACCTACTTCGAGACGGGCTACGACCTCGAAAGGGCAAAGACGGTGGAAGAGGACTGGCTCACGGAGAACGCCATCGGACGCCACAGCTTCGTAGAAGTAAACCCGCCGGCCGAGGTCTCCGCCTCCGATCTGGGCGACTACGCCCGACGCGAGATCCTGGAAGAAGGATAGAAAACCGCGCGTAGGGGCGGTTCGGGCAAGGGCGGTTCGCGAACCGCCCCTACGCCGGCCTTCTAGTCTTCGCCGTTGTCACCGCCGCGGCGGTTTCCGGTGCCACGGGCGCGCGGCACGTTGTCGTTCTCCTGAACGTTCTCTTGTACGTTCTGCGGGACGTTGCCGCTATTCGGCCCTGCGTTGCCGGTGCCCGAGTTACCGTTGCCCGCACCCGGCTGGACCGGAGTGTCCGGCGCGACCGACGCGTCGGGTTCGTTCTGCTCCTCGTTCGGTGGGGCCGGGGCGTCTGGCTCGGGCGAGGTGACGGTGGGCTCGGGCGGGCCCGCGCTGTAGTAGAGGGGAAGCGTGTTTCCGAAGTCCACCAGGGCGCCGACGCCCGGTTCCGTAGAGAGGGCCGTGCCGGCGGCCTCGTCGCCCGGGACCTCGATCGGGTCGGAGCCGATGCCCGCGGCGCTCAGTATCGCCTGCGCTTCGTCCAGGCTGACGCCGTAGACCTCTGGGACCTCGACCTGCTGGACGCCCAGGCTCACCGTCACGTCCACCGCCTCGCCGGGCTCGACGCGCTCGCCCTCCCCCGGGTCCTGAGAGATGACGGATCTCTCGGGCACGGTATCGCTGTAGTCCTGGTCCACCTCCCCGAGCTTGAGACCCGCCTCCCGGAGAATCTGCCGCGCGTCCGCCGCCGTGCCGCCCGACACGTCCGGGACCTGCACGCTCTCAGGCCCGGTTCCTAAGAATACCGTTACCTCGGAATCGACCTCGGCGCTCTCGCCTTCGCCGGGCTCCTGGCCCGTGATCCGGCCCTCGTCCTCCAGGGAACTGGTCCGCTCCTCCACGGAGGCCTCGAAGCCGGCGTCTTCCAACGCGCGCTCGGCGGCACCGCGTCTCTCGCCGACGACGCCGGGCACGTCGGCCACCTGCGTGCCGACCACCTCGACGGAGATCGTCGCGCCTTCCCTCGCCTCCCCGCCGTCCTCGGGGTCCTGGCTGAGGATGGTGTCGACCTCTTGTTCGTCTCGGCGCTCTTCGGTGACCTCTATGTCGAAGCCTTCGTACCGGTTCTCGGCCTCGTCTACCTTCATGCCGGTGAGGTCGGGGACGGAGACCGTCGCGACGGGCGTGGACGGCTCCTCTTGCGGGCTCCCGAGAAAGGTGTAGGCCGCCCCGGACAAACCGTTCGTCCAGGGCAGGCTCAACGTCACGGCGGTCACCGAACAGC
>CAXTDD010000151.1:0-6299 GCA_964242955.1 uncultured Rubrobacteraceae bacterium
CTTCACCGTGGCCTCGCTGAGGTGCAGCTCCTTAGCGAGCTCCTTGTTGGAGAGGCCGCGGGCGACGAGCTCCAGGATCTCGATCTCTCGCCCCGTCAGCACGTCCCGCGGCGGCGCGCTCGCCCGCCGCATCAACCGCGCCGTCACGGAAGGCGCCAGCACGGGCTCCCCACGCGCCGCGCCGCGCACGGCCCGGAACAGCTCCTCGCGCGAAGTGTCTTTCAGCAGGTAGCCCGTGGCGCCGGCCTCGATGGCCCGCAGGATGTCCGCGTCCGAGTCGTAGGTCGTGAGGACCAGTATCTGGACCTCAGGCCGCCGCTTCTTTATCTCAACGATGGCCGCAACACCGTCCATCTGGGGCATTCGCAGGTCCATCAGGACGACGGCGGGGCGGAGCCTTCCGGCGAGCCCGACCGCCTCTTGGCCGTTGCCCGCCTCTCCCACGACTTCGAGGTCGGGCTGGCCCGAGATCATGCCCTCGAACCCGGCCCGCACGATGGGGTGGTCGTCGCAGATGAGGATGCGGATTTTTGAGGTTTCAGGCATCAGGTTTCGGGTTGCTCTCCGCCGGTATCTCCGTGGGTAATTCGACCACGAGCGTCGCGCCTTCGCCGGGCTCGCTCTCCACGATCAGGCCACCGCCTAGTTCTTCGACCCGCTCGCGCATGGCCCGCAGTCCGAAGCCGCTGTTCCCGTCGGCGGAGATACGGTCCTCGTCGAAGCCCGCGCCGTCGTCGTGCACGTCGAGGGCAACGGCGTGGTCCATGTAGGAGAGCGTGACGGCGACGTTGCGCGCCGCGGCGTGTTTGCGGGCGTTGGAGAGGGCCTCCTGGGCGGCCCGTAGCAGCGCGACCTGGTGCTCCTGCGGCAGCGACCGTTGCCCGCCCGTGATGGTGAGGCTTGCCTCGATGCCCGTCTCGCTCGACCAGCGCTCGGCCAGGCGTTGCAGGGCTTCGGGGAGGGAGGAGCCGGCCAGGATCTCCGGCCGCAGCGCCGCGACGAGGTGGCGGGCCTCGACCAGGTTGTCGCGGGCGGTCTCCCTGGCGAAGTCCAGGTGCCGGCGCGAAGTCTTGGCTTCCGGCGGCAGGGCCGCTTCTGAGGCTTCGAGGTGGGCGACGATGCTCGTGAAGCCCTGGGCGAGGGTGTCGTGGATCTCGCGCGCCAGGCGCCCCCTCTCTTCGAGGACGCCGGCGCGGCGCTCCTGGGCGGCGAGTTCGCGGCGGGTCTCTCCGAGCTCCTCGATCAGGTCCTGCCGCTTGCGGCTCTGGCCGATGATGGACCCGATGAAAGCGGCCAGCACGCCCGCGACGAGCAGGGTTACCACGAAGACCGGGAGGGCCGCCGGCTGCCGGATCATCAACCCCAGGCCACCGTGCCCCGCGCTGATCCAGATCAGCAACAGCGTCAACAGCCCCGCCCCGGGGACGGACAGCAAGGGGCGCAGGAAGCTGAAGTTGTGCCAGTAGAAGACGAACGACAGGGCCATGAAACCGGGATGCACGTAGCTGAGCGTCGCGAACAGGGGCACGGCCACGGCGAAGTAGACCAGCGCCCGCTTCTGGTACCTGACCATCTCCGAACGAGGCCGCACGACGGCGTACCAGTACCAGGCGCCGAGCATCAGCGACAGGCCGCAGGCCAGGGCGGCATAGGCCCAGGAGAAAGATCCACCAACCGGGCCGTCCGAGAGCGCCGAGATCAGGCCGAAGACGAGCAGCCCGTGGAACACGAGGTGCATGGACCGGTCCCAACGGTCCCAGACGTCGGTCGCCGACTTCCTGCTGTGGTTCGGGGGCGTCACCGCTCTCCTCTCCAAAGTCGGAGGGAGTATAGCGCGCAGACCGGGCCTGCCGGCAAAGTCACGCCACGTCCCGCCGGCCGAAGACCAGTGCGGCCACCAGGAGCAGGCAAACGACGTAGCCGGTCAGGACCAGCGCCGCCTGCGCGGGATCGACGGGGTCGGGAGAGACGAAAGCCCGCGGTACGTCGCCCAACGCGTTCGCGAGCTCGCCAGCGTTCCTGACGAGCAAGACGTGGGCGAAGGCCTCCATGAACCGATTGCTCTCCGAGAACCCGAGGATGAGACCCTCTATCGCCAACCCGTAGACCAGCCCGAGCCCTATCGCCATGGCCGTCCCCCTCAAAAGCGTGGCGAGAAAGAGTCCCACGGCGGCCCACGCCCCTAGCACGAGCCAGATCACCCCGAGCCCCAGAAAAAGCTTGACGACCGGAGGCCAGCCCACGGGCTCGCCCAGGAGTCCCGCTACGACGGAGCTGCCGGCGGCCCCCGCGCCGAGGGCCAGGAGCGCGTAGACGACGAGCACCGCGCCCACGGCCATCAGCTTGCCGGAGAAGACGGCGAGCCTGCCTGGACCCTGGGTAAGGCCCGTTTTCAGCGTTCCCCAACCGTACTCGCCGCCCGCTGCCAGGGCGCCCAGTATCAGGGCGATGGGACCGCCAAACTGCGCCAACAAACCGGCGACGTTGACCGTGAGGCTTGTTGGGAGCAGGTAGCTCTTGAACTCTCCGACGTCCGAGATCTGGCGCGTCGGGTCCTCGCCTCCCTGTTCCAGAGACCGGATGGCGGAGTAGAACGAATAGTAGTCGAAAACGATTACGACCAGGACGAGCACCATACCGAGCACCCAGACCGCCGGGCGCTTCCTCAGCTTGAGCAGCTCGAACGACAGGCTCGCGAACACGCTACCCGACCTCCTCTTCCGTGAGCTCGAAGAATGCGTCCTCCAGGGAACGTCGCCCGGGCCGAACCTCCTCGACCCGGACCCCCGCCAGCACCATCTCCCTGACCACTTCGTGCGCCCGGCCCGGGTCCACGGCGAGTCGCAGCGTCTCACTCTCGTTCCTGATTCCGCCGACACCACGGATTCCGGCGGCGACCTCAGCCGCCACCTCGACGGGATCTACCTTCAAGAGGAGGTCCTCGTCACCCCGCAGTTCCGAGACGGGGCCTTCGGCCACCAGGCGTCCCTTCCTGACGATCCCGACGCGGTCGCAGGCCTGCTCGACCTCGGACATCTGGTGGCTGGAGAAGAGGACCGTACGCCCGTCGCGGCCTAGAGTGAGTACCAGGGCCCGCATCTCGGCCATGCCCTTCGGGTCCAGGCCGTTGGTGGGCTCGTCCAGGATCAGGAGCTCCGGGTCTTTTAGGAGCGCAGCCGCCACACCGAGCCGCTGCTTCATCCCAGTGGAATACTTCTTGAACCTGTCGTTCGCCCGCCTCTCGAGCCCGACTTGCCTTAGCGCCCCTTCGACGCGGTTCTTGCGGTCCGTTATCCCGGAGAGCCGGGCGATGCCGCGCAGGTTGTCCCGGCCGGAGAGGTAGGGGAAGAAGGCCGGCGACTCCACCAGCGCGCCCACGCGACGAAGGCCATCCGGCGAGCCAGGCTTCAGGCCGAGGACGCTGGCGGAGCCCCCGGTCGGCCTGACGAGCCCGAGCAGCATCCGCAGCGTCGTGGTCTTTCCCGCCCCGTTGGGACCGAGGAAGCCGTAGACCTCGCCCCGCCCGACGGAGAGGTCCAACCCGTCCACCGCCACCGCCTTCCCGTACCGCTTCGTAAGCCGCTCGGTCCGGACCATCAGCTTCGTTTCCACTTTCCTTACTCCCACCTGAACGTCACGCTCGACACGGCGACGGAGACCACCAGAAGGCCGGTTAGAACAGCCAGGGCGGTGAGGTTCCAGGTGCCTTCGAGCCAGAGGTCCTGGACTAGTTCGACGACGTAGGTGAGCGGGATGAAGTCCGACGCGCGTCCCAGGAGGTCGGGGAACATCTCGCGGGGCAGGACGGCGCCGGAGAGGAAGAGCATCGGGAAGTAGACGACCTGGCCGACCACGTTGGCGGTCCGCTCGGAGGGGAGCAGGCCGGCCAGCACGAACCCCAGCGCGAAGAAGCTCAGGCTGGCGAAGACGAAGGCGAGTGCTACGGCCAGCGGCGCTTCGGGAGGACGCAGGTCGTAGACCAGGACGGCGGCGAGGATCATGAGCGAGATCCCGACGATGGTCATGGCGAGGTTGACGAGCACCTGCGCGACGAGCACGACGGAAGGGTGGAGCGGGGTCGCGCGCAGGCGCCTGAGGACGCCCCGTTGCCGGTAGCCGGCGAGGGTTATGGGGAGCCCGAGCAGGGCCGTCGTCCCTATGACCATGGTCGTGTAGCCGGGGGTCGAGACATCGACGTTACGCAGACCGCTGTAGCCGGGGACGGGCTCGTTGCCGAAGATGGCCGAGAAGAGCAGCAGGATCAGGACGGGAAAAGCGAGCGTAAAGAATATGGCGATCGGCTCCCGCAAAAAGAGCTTCGCCTCCACCAACGTCATCTTCCACAGAGCCTTCACGTTCGCCCCTCCCTAGCCCCGGACCGTCCGGCCGGTCTTCTCGATGAACACGTCTTCGAGCGTAGGCCTCCCGACGCTCACCCCGCTCGGCACGACCCCGCGCCGGTCGAGCTCGACCACCACCCGCGCGAGCAGCGCACCACCCCCATAGACGACGACGTCCTCGCCCTCGCGTTCGACGCGGGTTACCCCCGGCACTTCCCGCAACGAACCCGGGTGGAAGCCGTCGAGGCCGCCGAGTCGGACGTTACTCTGCGCGCCGAGGCCGCGGACGAGGGCCGCCGGCGAGTCGAGGGCGACGACGCGTCCGCCGTCGACGATCGCCAACCGGTCGCAGAGCTTCTCGGCCTCGTCCATAAAGTGGGTAACGAGCACGACGGTCGTCCCCCGGTCGCGGATGCCGCGCACCAGGTCCCAGGTCGCCCGGCGCGCCTGCGGGTCGAGGCCGGTCGTGATCTCGTCCAGAAACACCAACTCGGGCCGGTTGACGAGCGCCAGCGCGATGAAGAGCCGCTGCTTCTGCCCGCCGGAGAGCTGCTTGAAGCGCGCATAGCACTTCTCCTTCAGGCCCCACTGCTCCAGCAGCGGACGCCAGTCGACCGGCTTCTCGTAGAACGAGGCGTAGAGGTCGAGGGCCTCCCAAACCTTTATGTCTTCCGGTAGCGCCGCCTCCTGCAACTGCACCCCGACGCGCTCCCTGAGCCGCCGGCCGTCCCGCGCGGGGTCGAGGCCGAGCACGCCCACCGTGCCGCCGTCCGGCTTTCGCAGGCCTGAGAGGCACTCGACCGTCGTCGTCTTGCCCGCCCCGTTCGGACCGACCACGCCGAAGATCTCCCCCCGCCCCCCCCCGCACGAGACGCCCTCCACGGCGGTCGGCCCCCCGGAAGCCTTGCGCAACCCATCGACCCGGATCACCTCTTCCACCAACCTACCTCCTCCGCACCACCGGACGAGGCCAGTCTCGTCGATTCGGGACGGACGGGCATCGTCCGAGAGGTTGGATACCGGCGGAAGACCGGAGGGTTCCGCGACCAACCGGTAGGTTATCCGAAACCCACCGACCGGTCGGGCCGGGACCCGACGGTCGCGTTCTCTCCTCTCAACCGGACCCCACGGGTTCGCCCGCCCACGGCCTACCCGGACGGCGGTCTTCCGAGCTTCGAGGGTGCCGATGGGCACGGCTGCCGACGACGGAAAGTCTCTAAATATATCACGTCCCAGAAACATAAATAGCCGGGAACCGGATCACGCCGCGCGTCTCGTTTTTCGGCGAAGCAGGCCGTAGACGGACGGCGCGCCCGCGAAACACCAAAGGGCTATGACCGGGTCGCAGATGGCGCACCCGAACGACGAGCCTTCGGCGAACGGGACGATGTCGTTGCCGTAGAGGTGGTGCAGCACGTCCCAGCCGGTGTGCAAGAGCCACCCGGCGCCTATGAAACGGTAGGACCGCAGGCCCTTGTAGGCGCAGAAGGTGACGACGGTGAGGAAGGCGAACTCCCACACGCCGAAGCCCCCGTTCAGGTACGCCGCGCCGGCGCCCGCGATCATGATGGCGTTGAAGTTTCGCCTGTTCGGCTCACTGAACAGGGAAGCGAGCGAGATGTAGACGAGCCCGACGACGATCGGCGCGATGATGCTCACGATGGGCTCCCCCGAAATCCTGCGTACACCGGCAACGCTCTCCTCTCGGACGAACCCTTACGGACAGTATCCACCGCGCCCCTACCTCCAGAGCAGAGCGGCCACGCTTACCCCGACGACCAGCGTGTGCAGGAAACCGAGCGCGAACTGCGCCGGCATGGTCACGCCCGCGAAGCGCGCAGATTTCGTGAACGAGAGCCGCCGGGGCAGACGGTAGGACCACACCAGTAGCACCAATCCCGCCACGACGAAGGCCGCGTGCAGCAACACCTGGTCGGGGACGACGGACCAGAGCAGCAG
>CAXTDD010000152.1:0-6287 GCA_964242955.1 uncultured Rubrobacteraceae bacterium
GGATCTGGCAAGAGCACCCTGGTTCAGCACCTGAACCTGCTCCTCGTCCCGACCTCCGGCCGGGTCCTGGTGGACGGCGAGGATGCGCTCTCGGTGGACCGGGCAACGCTCCGGCGCCGCGTCGGGCTTGTCTTCCAGTCCCCCGAGCAGGCCCTCTTCGCCCCGACGGTGGAGGAGGACGTGGCCTTCGCCCCGCAACGGCTCGGCCTCGGCGAGGAAGAGGTGCGGGAGCGCGTCCGGGAGACGCTCGGCCTGCTCGACGCCGAGCACCTGGCCGGCCGGTCGCCGTTCGCGCTCTCGGGCGGGGAGAAGCGGCGGGTCGCCATTGCCGGGGTGCTGGCGATGGGCCCCGAGGTCCTCGTCCTCGACGAGCCAACCGCGGGCCTCGACCCCCACGCGCGCGCCGGGCTCATGGATCTCATCGCCCGCCTAAAAGGCTCCGGCGTAACGGTGGTCTTCGTCTCGCACGACCTCGACGAGGTGGCCGAGGTGGTGGACCGGGTCTGCGTGCTTGAGGGCGGAGAGGTAAGGTCTACCGGATCGCCGGCCGAGGTCTTCTACGGGGATACCTCGACGGCGCCGGCGACGGTGCGGATCGCCGCCCTGGTGCGAGAGAAGAGCCCCGTCGTGGGGAGGCCGGTGCGCTACCGGGAGACGCTCGCGGCGCTCGGGCGCGCGATGGGTGGAGCCTCGTGACGGCCGTTCGGGGTGTGGGACAGTTCTACCCCGTGGAGTCGCCGCTGCACGCGCTCGACCCACGGGCCAAGGTGGTGGCGACGGCCGTGCTCGTCTTTGGGCTGTTCTTCGTGGACTCGGCGGTAGGGTTTATCGTGGCGGGAGTGGCGACGGGGGTGCTCGTCGCGGCGAGCCGGGTGCCGGTCAGGGCGTTTCTCGGGCTGCTCAGGCCCGTCCTGTTTATCGTGGCGCTTACGTTCGTGTTCCAGGTCTTCTTTCTGCGGGAGGGACCGACGCTTTTCGAGTGGGGTTTTCTGGAGGTGCATGAGGGGGGCTTGCGCCTGGGGCTCTTGCTCGCGGCCAGGCTCCTGATCCTGGTGATCACGGCGGGCCTGTTGACGGCGACCACCGCGCCCGTGGCGCTCGCCGACGGTGTAGAGGACCTGCTCTCGCCGCTAAAGAGGGTCCGCTTTCCGGCCCACGAGGTGGCGATGATGATGACCATAGCCCTGCGCTTCATCCCGACGCTCGGCGAGGAGGCGCAGAAGATCTCGCGCGCCCAGGCCGCCCGCGGCGCGGATTTCACGGGCGGCGGCCTGCTCAAAAGGGCGCGGGCGCTGGTGCCGGTCCTGGTCCCCCTCACCGTCGGCGCTTTCCGCCGCGCGGACGAGCTGGCCGAGGCGATGGAGAGCCGGGGCTACAGGGGCGGGCAAGGCCGCGTCCGCTACCGGGAGCTCCGCTTCCGCGCCCGCGACGCGGCGGCGCTCGTCCTGGCGGTGCTCATCGTCCTGGCCGCGGCGCTCCCTTGAGGCTCGCGGGCCTCGTGGAGTACGACGGAGCCGGCTTCGCCGGGTGGGCCGCCCAGCCGGAGAGGCGCACGGTCGAGGGCGAGCTGTCAGAGTCCCTCCGGACAGTCCTGCGTCAGCCGGTCAAGCTCGGCGTCGCGGGCCGCACCGACGCCGGCGTCCATGCGAGCGGGCAGGTCGTCTCCTTCGAGGTGGAGACGGACCTCGCGCCCTCCCTCATCTCCTACAAAGCGACGGCGGTGCTTCCCGAGGACGTGGCGCTCAGGCGCTGCGTCGCGGCGCCTGCGGGGTTCGACGCGCGCAGGGACGCCAGGAGCAGGAGCTACGAATACAGGCTCGTGAACGACGAGATCCGCTCCCCGCTGCGGCGCCGAGTGGCCGCCTACGAGCCGAGAGCGTTGGACTTCGGGCTGCTGGCAGAGGCGGGGGAGATGGTCAGAGGTGTCCACGACTTCCGGGCCTTTACGCCGTCCAAGGGGTACCACGTCCGGTTCGAGCGCGTGGTGACGGAGTCAGGCTGGACCCGGAACGGGGACGTCCTGATCTACCGCATCACCGCCGACTCTTTCCTGTACGGTATGGTGCGGACGTTGGTGGGCACCATGCGGGAGATCTCGCTCGGCAAACGGGAACTAACGCACTTCGAGGCCCTGCTCTCCGGCGGCCGGCGCGCCGAGGCCGGGCCCGCCGACCCTGCCCGCGGCCTCACGCTCACGAACGTCGGTTACGACCAGGACCTCTGGAGGTAAGGATGGACGGAGACGACACCAGGAAGCTCCTCCGGCGGATAGACGACTACGTAGCCGGCCTCTTCGCGCCGCCGGACGAGGCGCTGGAGGCGGCGCTGCAAGCCTCCCGAGAGGCGGGTCTGCCCGGGATCAACGTCTCGGCGACGGCGGGACGGCTCCTGCAGATGCTCGTCGAGATCTCCGGCGCGCGGCGCGTGCTCGAGATCGGGACGCTCGGCGGCTACAGCGCCATCCAATTCGCCCGCACCCTACCGCAGGACGGGACCATCATCTCCCTGGAACTCGACGAACGCCACGCCGAAGTCGCCCGCCGCAACGTCGAGTGGGCCGGCCTGGCGGACAAAGTGGAGGTCAGGGTGGGGGACGCCAGAGACGCCCTCGCCGTCCTCGACGAGCCCGGCGAGGGCCCGTTCGACCTGATCTTCATAGATGCCGACAAGGAAGGCTACCCCGAATACCTGGACTGGTCCATGCGCCTCTCACGGCCGGGAACCCTCATCCTCGGGGACAACGCCATCCGGGAGGGGAGCGTCATAGATCCCAACGACGGCACCTCGCGCGCGATGCGCGAGTTCAACGAGAAGATCGCCAAAGACCCGCGACTTTCGGCCTTCGTGCTGCCCTTGATCCGGGACCGCATAGACGGCCTCGCCATCGCCCGCGTACGGTAGAGATGAAAAGCAGAGACCGGCGCTCTGCAGGATTTTTCTGTTCCCCCTATTGACAGCGCCCGGGCACGCCAACATAATGCGCCGCAATCTACCGGTTCGCCCGCCCCGGGTTTTGGGGGCCGGGCGTCGCAAGAGGGAACCCGGTGTGAATCCGGGACTGCCCCGCAGCGGTGAGTGGGAACGAAAGCCGTCATAGAGCACTGGTCCTTTCGGGGGCCGGGAAGCGGCGGCGAGTAGGGTTTGGTCCCGGTGGACCGAGGCGCCCACGAGTCCGAAGACCTGCCGGTGGCCCGCGCGAGGCGCGCGGGAGGGTGGCTTGGGCCTTCGAGGGAGAGGCCGGTCGCGGTGAGTTGGTGCTGCCGGTGGGCGGAATGCCGGTGATGCGGGGGGCTGATGTCCCGCCGTACCCTCTCACGGCCGATCTTCTTCCCGATCCATCCCCGGGTCGCCCGTCGGAGAAAACGGCGCGAAAGGGGAACGATGATCGTACGCGAGACCCTCGTAAGGAAGCGGGACGGGAGGGTCGTGGCTTTCGACGCGGCCAGGATCTCCCGGGCCGTGGCCAACGCTTTCCGGGCCGAACGCGGCCTCCCCGCCCGGGCCGAGCTGGACCCTGACCTGAGGGACGAGATCGGACGGACTACGGCGGCCGTTATCTCGCGCCTCCCCGAAGCGGAGGTGGAGGTCGAGAGGATCCAGGACCTCGTCGAGGAACAGCTGATGCGGGACGGGAACTACCGCGTCGCCCGACGCTACATCGTCTACCGCGAGGAACACAACAAGGCCAGGTTGTTCCGCGGCGAGCCCGGCGCCGAGGACACGCGTCTGGCCATAAAGGTGCGCCACGCCGACGGAAGCGAGGGCGTCTTCGAGGGTTGGCGCGTCCGCCGGCGCGTCGAGGACGCCTGCCGGGGCCTCGACGTGGACCCGGGGCGCATCCTGGACGAGGCCTTCGGCTCGCTCTACGACGGGATCACGCCGCAGCAGATACAGCGCGCCGCGATCCTCGCCGCCCGCTCCCACATCGAGCTCGACCCCGCATACGGCGCCGCCGCCGCCAGGCTGCTCCTCGGCGCGATCTACCGCGAGACGTGGGGCGTTTCGTACGCCGAAGACGAGCTCGAAGAGGTCTACCGCGACCGCTTCGAGGCCTGCCTCAAAAAGGGCGCTGAGGCCGGCCGCCTCAGCCCCGACCTGCTGGGCTTCGATCTGAACAAGCTCTCCGCCGCGCTGAAGCCCGAACGGGACGAGGATTTTACCTACCTCGGCCTGCAGACCGTCTACGACCGCTACCTCGTCGAGGTCGAGGGCAAGAGGATCGAATGCCCCCAGTACTTCTGGATGCGGGTCGCGATGGGCCTCGCGCTGAACGAGGACGATAAGGAGGCACGCGCTATTGAGTTCTACGAGGCTTTGTCAACCTTCCGGGTCGTCTCCGCCACGCCCACGCTCTTCAACTCGGGGACGCTGCACCCGCAGCTCTCCTCGTGTTACCTGACGACCGTCAGCGACGACCTCGAAGGCATCTTCGAGGCCATCTCGGACAACGCCAAGCTCTCCAAGTGGGCCGGGGGGCTCGGCAACGATTGGACCAACATCAGGGCCACGGGGGCGAAGATACAAGGCACCGGCGGGGAGAGCCAGGGCGTGATCCCGTTCCTCAAGATAGTCAACGACACCGCCGTGGCCGTGAATCAGGGCGGAAAGAGGCAGGGCGCGGCCTGCTCTTATCTGGAGACCTGGCACCTGGACGTCGAGGACTTCCTGGAGCTGAGGAAGAACACCGGCGACGAGCGCCGCCGGACGCACGACATGAACACGGCCAACTGGATCCCGGACCTCTTCATCAAACGCGTCCTGGAGGACGGCGACTGGACGCTCTTCTCCCCCGACGAGGTACCCGACCTGCACGATCTCTACGGTGCCGCCTTCGAGCGGCGTTACGCCGAATACGAACGGATGGCCGCGGAAGGAAAGCTCCGGCGGCACAAGAAGGTGCAGGCAACGGCCCTGTGGCGCAAGATGCTCTCGATGCTCTTCGAAACGGGCCACCCCTGGATCACGTTCAAAGACCCCTCGAACGTCCGCTCCCCGCAGGACCACGCCGGCGTCGTCCACAGCTCCAACCTCTGCACGGAGATCCTGCTGAACACCTCCGCCGAAGAGACGGCCGTCTGCAACCTGGCATCCCTGAACCTCGGCGCCCACACCGACGCCTACGGCCTCGACGAAGAAGGGCTCGCCGACACTATACGGACAGCGGTTCGTATGCTCGACAACGTTGTCGACATCAACTTCTATCCCACGCCTGAGGCCAGAACGGCCAACATGCGCCACCGTCCGGTCGGGCTCGGCGTGATGGGTTTTCAGGATGCCCTCTTCGAGCAGCGCGTGGGATACGCGAGCGCCGAGGCCGTCCGCTTCTCGGACTATTCCATGGAGTTCGTCTCCCACCACGCGATCCTCGCCAGCTCGGCCCTCGCCGCCGAACGCGGCGCCTACGGGAGCTACGAGGGCTCCAAATGGAGCAGGGGCCGCCTCCCGATCGACACCATAGAGCTGCTGGAGAGAGCGCGCGGCGTGGAGGTCGAGATGGACCGCTCCGTCACCCTGGACTGGCGGCCGGTGCGCGAGGCGGTCGCGGCGCACGGGATGCGCAACTCCAACGTCATGGCGATAGCGCCGACGGCGACCATCTCGAACATCTCCGGCGTCTACCAGTCCGTCGAGCCGACCTACGCCAACCTCTTCGTGAAGAGCAACCTCTCGGGGGAGTTCACGGTCATCAACCAGTACCTGGTGCGGGACCTGAAGAAGCGCGGGCTCTGGGACGCCGAGATGCTCGACGACCTCAAGCACTTCGACGGGTCGGTCCAGGAGATAGACCGCGTCCCCGAGGACCTCAAGAAGCTGTACCTGACGGCTTTCGAGATAGACCCGGGGTGGCTGATCGACTGCGCGAGCCGCCGCCAGAAGTGGTTGGACATGGGCCAGTCCCTCAACCTCTACCTCGCCAGCCCGAGCGGCAAGGCGCTCTCTGAGATGTACCTCGACGCCTGGCGCAAGGGCCTCAAGACAACCTACTACCTGCGGACCCGCGGCGCGACGAGCGTCGAGAAGTCGAACACGGACATAAGCCGCCGCGGCGTCCAGCCGCGCTGGATGAAGAGCCGCTCCGCGTCTAGCCGCCTCGGCCAGGAGGAGGCGCCAACAAACGCCACGCCGGCCCCGGTGCCGTCCGTCGTCGTGGACGAGGCGCACGGGGAGACCTGCTCGCCGGACGAGCCCGAGTGCGAGGCCTGCCAGTAAGGCCCGCCAGTAAACCGATGAGAGCAACCGTCTTGGAAGTCAAGGGACAGGGAGGTGAGCAGAGTGCCAAGGGGCGC
>CAXTDD010000153.1:0-2757 GCA_964242955.1 uncultured Rubrobacteraceae bacterium
CAGCAGCCGCCACCGCCGCCCGCCATGCGGGCGTCCATCACCGGGTTCGAGGCCACGGCGGAGGCGCCGGGGGTGATGGAGGCGAAGTTGGAGATCACACGCCGCGAGGAGCCCGAGCCGCACTCCGGGCACTCGGCCGGGGCGTCGGCCTCCTTCATCGGACGCATGAGGTCGAAGCGATCCTCACAGTCCCCGCACTTGTACTCGTAGAGGGCCATCCGTCCCACCTCTCGTTCCGCGAACATACACCGAAGCGTATTGTACTCTGCCAACACAGAGGCCGCGCGTTGAAGAACACACCCCCCGCGCTTAAACTCACGCCCATCCCGGGGCCGTAGCTCAGTTGGGAGAGCGCCGCCCTTGCACGGCGGAGGTCAGGGGTTCGAACCCCCTCGGCTCCACTCTTGAAATGGCTCTGTTTGCAGGTGAAATGTGAAGGCTTGTTTTCTCTTAGTGAAATCGTTCCCGTGGTTTTGACACCAACCTGACACCAACGCGTGGTTTTCGCGCGTATGAAGAAGAGGTTTGGACTCGCTAGGCTAGATTCTGTGTGGCTAAACTTGCGGTCCTACTTACATTTCCTTGGGCGTCTAGATTCGGTAATATGCTCCTCGTGGCTTGCCGGTGTCTAGGTGGGCTTGTCAGTGTTTGTGAGGCGTACTCGCGGGGGTGCCAGGGGGTTATCGGGTGAGTGATCTGTTCATCGTCGACAACGGCGACAAGAATTGGAAGGCGAAGAACTACCTCCACGAGTGGGCGGAACTCGCGCATACCTTCGCTACGACGCCGTTCGGCGGGATCGGGACAAGAACCGCCACGAAGAGCCGGACAAAGTGGAGGCGTTCTCGATGGACACGCAGCCGTACGAGAAAGACGTGAAGAAGATGCGGGAGATGATGCTGTCGGTCAGCGTACTCCCCTTCTACGGATCTATCGCGCTCGTTATCGTGCTGGCCGGCATAGCGAGAGCGTTGATGCTTAGGTAGAGGAGACAACGTACCGAGGCCAGAGAGGTTCGGGGAAGGACCATTTCCCGGACGGGCCTCTTGAACTACATCGCCTTGCAGGCGTTAGCGCGGGTGCCCGTGAGGACGCGACCCAGCGCACTGATAAGAACATTCTAGGAAGGACCCGCGCGACCTGTGTGCTACTTGTCCTCAAGTAGCACGCCAACTTTATCGAGAGACCAGAGTAGCGAGGCAAAGTCTGTACCGTCGAGAGCCTTCACAAGCTTCCCGTCCGCGGTCAGTACTACCACTTCCTCTTGTTCCGCGAGGGCCACGAAGATGGCGTCGTAGACGGTGCATCCGGTCTCCAGGGAAATCTCCGCCGCCCTCGGCACCAGGGGCCCTATCTCGTGGTAGCCGAGCGGCCAGTCGCCGAAGGACTCCCACATCTCCTGGGCGTCGGAGGCCATGATCTCCTCGCGGCGGACCCTCCTGGTCAGGGCGTGACGGAACTCCGGCAGGATGAGGGTCGGGGCTAAGAGTTCTGCGTCGCCGTCCCGACCGGCGTCGAGGACCCGCTGGGCTTCTTCCGTCAGGTCCTCTTCCAGGTAGACTTTTAGGGCCACGTTCGTGTCCACCACCAGGCGAACGGGAGACGCAGGCCCAGAAGCCTCAGTCAGCGTCGTCCCGGTCTTCGCGCACGATCTCCGCGGAGTCCGAGAAGCGGCGGCCCGCCGCGCGGAACCGACCCCGGATCTCGCGGGCGCGGGCGCTGGGGTCCCTGTCGGCGGAGCGGGTCACGTACCGACCCGTGGTCGCGCTGCGGTAGACGGCGCCGTTCTTGGACGCACCTTCCCTGCGGGTTCCGCCCTTGATGGCGCTACTGGTTTCACGCTTCTTGTTAGCCACTGCTGTTCACCTCCGCTCTTCTGTCAATTCTAGACCAAGACCGGGCAACGCGGGAGATCGGACACCCCAGGCCGTTCAGCCCTCGAGTTTTGACACCAACCTGACACCAACCCAGGCGGCATTCGGCGGCACTGGGCGAACGACCGAACCGTCTGCAATCGTCACAAGGAGTTTATTTGCAGGACGTTATGAACTCAGGTGAACTGACACGAATTCGTCGAGCCGCCTTTGCACGGCGGAGGTCGGGGGTTCGAATCCCCTCGGCTCCACCCCGAACGTTCCTGCGAAAGGCGGGGTCGCGCTCGTTGTGTTAATTTTGCGACGAGGAGTACGTGCGAACGCCTGGGAGGGGGTGCTGCGTGGAGTTCACGGCCTGGACCGTCCTCGTCGATCTTGGCCTCATCTCCCTCTTGTTGCTGGTGGGCAAGCTCGCCCGGGCCTGGGTGAGGCCCATACAGCGGCTCTTCATCCCGGCGAGCATAATGGCCGGGTTGCTCGGCCTGGTCCTGGGTCCGAACGGGTTCGGGCTCTTGCCCTTCTCCGGTTCAGAGACGATCTCGGTCTACCCTGAGATCCTGATCGTCCTGATCTTCGCCGCCATACCCCTGGGACAGAGGTTCGACCTGCGGGGCCTGGCCGGCAGGGCCGGTGCGCTATGGTCCTACTCGATGGCGATGTACCTCTTGCAGTGGGGCCTCGGGCTCCTCTTCGCCCTCGCGGTGCTCGGCCTCGTCTGGGACCTGCCCGACGGCTTCGGGCTGATGCTCGCGGCCGGGTGGGCCGGCGGCTTCGGCACCGCCGCCGCCGTCGGCTCGGCGTTCGAGGGGCTCGGCTGGTCCGAAGCCACCTCGCTCGGTTTCACGTCAGCCACCGTGGGGGTGGCCGTGTGCATAGTGGGCGG
>CAXTDD010000153.1:2767-6286 GCA_964242955.1 uncultured Rubrobacteraceae bacterium
CTCGCCCGCACCAAGTGGGGGGCCAGGACGGGCAGGACAAGCATCCTCTCCGACTTCGACCAACTGCCCGAGCATTTGAGGACGGGGCTAGTCTCCCGTCAGGAGAGGGAGTCCGTCGGGGAGGGCACGGTCTCTCCGGCCTCGCTGGAGCCGCTCACCTTCCACCTGGCCCTGATCCTGGTGGTCACGCTCGCCGCTTACGCCCTCAGCGAGCTGGCGGGCAGGATCTTCCCCGGCCTGGTGGTCCCGGCCTTCGCCGTGGCGTTTGTCGTCGGGCTCGCCCTGCAGGTGGCGCTGGCGCGCACGGGCGTCGGCGCGTACGTGGACCGCGCCAGCGTCGGGGGCATCACCAACACCTTCACGGACCTCCTGATCGCCTTCGGCATAGCCTCCATCGTCCCGAGCGTCGTGGCGAACTACGTCGTGCCCCTTACCCTCCTGCTCGTATTCGGCCTGGCCTATTGCCTGGTCCTCTTCCGCTACCTGACGCCCCGCATGTTCTCGGAATTCTGGTTCGAGAAGGGGATCTTTACCTGGGGCTGGGCCACGGCATCCGTGGCGACCGGCATCGCCCTGCTCAGGATCGTAGACCCCAAGCTTGAGAGCAACACCCTGGAAGACTTCGGCGTCGCCTACGTGGCGTTCGCCCCCGTCGAGATAGCCGTCGCCACCTTCGCCCCCTTCATAGTCGCCCTCGGGTTCGCCTGGGCGTTCGTCGGGGGCTCGGTGCTCCTCGGCGCGGGCGCCGTGGCCCTGGCCTGGCTCGTGGGTTGGTGGGCCGTCGGCCAACCGCGAAGGAGCCCGCAATGAGCCCGCGAATGGCGGACGCGGTGATCGTCGGAGCCGGCGTAATGGGCACCAGCACGGCCTTCCACCTGGCCGAACGAGGCGTGGACGTACTCGTGCTGGACGCGGAAGGGCCCGCCGCCGGTGCTACCGCCCGCTCGGCCGCCCTGGTGCGGGCGCACTACCCGACGGCCCTGGAGGCGGATCTCGCCTGGGAGAGCCTCACCGGATACTTCGAGCCCTGGGGCGAGAGGGTCGGCGGGGGGTGTGGCTTCACCCGTACGGGTTTCGCGTTTCTGGCCCCGGAGGGCGACGCGGAGAAGCTGTCGGCGAACGTCGCCATGCTGAGGGACGAGGTGGGTGTGGACACCTCGCTGCTGGCGCCGCAGGAGCTCTGCGGCATAGAACCGGCGATGGCTGCGGATGGCGTGGCGGCCATTGCCCACGAGCCGCGGGGCGGATAGGCCGACCCGTGCGCGACGGCCGTCGGTTTTCTGAAGGCGGCCCAGGCCCTCGGGGCCCGTTTCGAGCGGCGGCGGGCGGTGGGGCTCGTGGAGCGTGGGGGCCAGGTCGCTGGCGTCGAAACCGACGGTGGTCTCGTCGAGGCGCGGACGGTGGTGCTCTGCTGCGGGGCGCATTCCGTCCCGCTCGCCGCCGGGGTCGGCCTGGAACTCCCGATCCGGCCCGCGAGGGTACAGGTGGCGCTCTTCGGGCGTCCCTACTCTCTGCCCTCGCACCTCACGACCATCGACGCGGTGGGTGAGATCAGCTTCAGGCCGACGGCCGACCGATGCACCCTGGTCGAGATGCGCCTCTCCGGCCTGGAGTGGCTCGAAGATCCCGAAGAGTGCGACGCCGGGGCCGACGACTCCTTCGTGAGGACGGCGGGCCGGAGGATCGGGAACAGGATACCCGCGCTTGAAGGCGCCCCCTACCGCTCCGGTTGGGCCGGCGTAGTGGACGTGACGCCCGACGGTAGGCCCGTTCTGGGCCCCGAGGGACCGGACGGGTTGTACCTCTCGGCCGGCTGGAGCGGGACCGGCTTCAAGAAGGCCCCGGCTGTGGGCGCCGAGCTGGCGCGCTGGGTGGTCGAAGGGAAGCCGGGCAGGCCGCAGCTGTCAGGCTACTCGTCAGGACGCTTCGAAAGCGGGGACCTGATCTCCGGCGAACACGAGTACGGGGTGCGTACTCCGCATTGAGCGGAATCGGCGGGAGGACCAGATGGCTACACATCGGGCTCCAGGCGCGGGGGGCATCCTCGGCCCCGCCTACTCGTCCTTTAGCCGCAGGTAATCGTCCACCCGGAACCTGAAGGTCTTCTCGTGGGTGTTGCCGGACGAGTCCTCGGCCACGAAACGTATCCTGGGGCGGCCGTCGTGGCCCGCCCTCTTGAGGGCGCCGGCCAGACTCTTCGCCCTCGTCCAGAACCTGACGGATTGGCCGGGGTCCAGCCTGTAAGGGAGGGCGTCGTCGCCGTCGAAGGGGCCATCGTAGACCGGCCGCGGGTCTTTTCGCGCGGCGACATGATGGTGGGAGATCTCGGCCGGCTGCGTCCCCTTGTTGGTCACCTCGAAGAAGACGTAGAGGGGAGAGATGCCTTCCCCTCCGGGACGCGCGAAGGCTCCGAGTGACTGGGAGATCTCAAGGCGCGGCCGGTCGTCCCCACCGCCCAGCTTGCTTCTCAACCAGGTTCCCACGACCGCAGGATAGGGCAGGGACGAGACCGGCGCTCGTGGCCCCACCCTACGGCGTCTGGTCCGGGTAGGCCCAGAGGTCGGTGTTGACGCGGAAGGGGTGACGGTACGCGTTGCCCAGCCTGTCGGTCGCCTCCAGGGTGAGTCGGACGTCCCCTGTGTGGCCTTCTTTCTCCAGCGTGTTCGCGAGCCGGGTGAGCGAGAATCGGTAGCCGACGCCATCGCCTGGGATGATCTCCACGGGTGGACCCCCATCCGACCTGGAACCGGCCACGTTGGCGGCCTCCCGCGCGAGATTCAGGGGCAGCACCTTGTCCTCTATGGGATCGAGTACGAGCTTTTTGCCAATCGGGCCGCCCTCGCGGAAGACGAGCCTAACGGCGTTGAGGTAGGCCACCTTCTCCCCCTCGTTCGAGATGGCGAAGCGCACCACGGGGGAGCCCTGCGGGTAGTCCAGGCCGTGCTCCCGAAGAAAGTCCCCCAGCCGCAGGTATAGTCCCTGCTGGGATTCGTCGTGTACCTGGGGAGCGAAGGAGCCTCCTTCCGAAGAACCGGCGCGGTACTCGTACCGGGCCCGGATCCTGAGCCTCGGGTTGCGGTCTTTTCTCTGCAGATAGAGGTTGAGCAAAGCCACGATCAGGGCCAGCACCGAGACCGCCGTGGGCCCAACCCTCGCCAACTCATCACCGCTCATCCGCCCGCCGATTCGTGCCCGCGCGGAAGGCACGCTCCCCCAATGGAACCCGACAGACAGCCCCGAATTTTCGGCACGCACGCTTCGAACACGACCCCTCCCGACGGAGGAGCGCGCCCCCGGTTCGGGGTCGAGAAACGTCGCCCCGCCCGGTACGATCCCGGCACGGGCGAACGTCTCCTCCCCCCGAAGAACCCCGCGACCGCTCCTGGTCGGTCGCCGTTCGGTCTGCCGGGGCCCGGGACGGGAACGTTCCTCGTTTTGTTTCTCACTCTACTACAAACTACAGTTTGTAGTCCAGGCTGGTACTGTTTGAAGGAGCCGGTGGGTGGCGTGGGATCGTTA
>CAXTDD010000154.1:0-6281 GCA_964242955.1 uncultured Rubrobacteraceae bacterium
CCTCTGTTAAGCTCTTGTTACACCTGATGCAGTTATCCCCCGTTCGACTCCTGTTATCCACAACATCTTGTGGATAACTCCTCCTACGCGGCAGAAAAACACCCCATCTTGTTGCGGTACGTTACCGTGCGACGACTGGCGGACGAAGGCCAGTCCGGCGGCGAAGGGCGTTCCGTAACCGGCCGCTCGTGCTGATGGCCGATCACCAAAGGCGGACGGCTCTACCTCCGGTGCTCCTGCCAGCCCAGGCGAACCAGGAAGGCGGCGGTCATCGCGGCCGTGGCGCCCCAGATCTCACGCCGGGATCCCTCGACGGCGAAGACCGGCACCTCGTATTCGCGGCCCTCGCGCCGCCAGAGGGCCTTGCGGAAGGTCTCCGGAGAGAGGAGTTCCTCGACGGAGACGGTGAAGATCTCCTCGACCTCGTCCGGGGCGAAGACCATCTCGGCCTCGGGCGGCAGGAGACCGACGAAGGGGCTGACCCGGAAGTTGGACGGGGGTATATACATCTCCTCCAGCTGCCCCACGACCTCGACGAGGTCGCGGCTGAGGTCTATCTCTTCCTCCGCCTCGCGCAGGGCGGTCTCCAGCAAGGAGGCGTCCGCCGGGTCCATGCTGCCGCCGGGGAAGGAGATCTGGCCCGCGTGGTCCTGCAAGTCGTCCTTCCTCACCGTGTAGACGAGCCGCATACCGTCGGGCTCCAGCAGAACGGGTACCAGGACGGCAGCCCGCCGGGAGTCGGCACCGGGGGGCGGGACGCGGCCCCGCTTCTCCCCCGTCTTCAGGTCCACCGGCGAGAAGCTCTCGTAGACCTCGCGCCAGTCGGCCAGCGGCTCGGCGAGCACGGCCCGGAGCATCTCCGCGATCTCCCGTCCCTGCCCCCCGTTCCGCATGTCCCCGGCCCCGTCCGTCATTCCGGGGATGATAGCGCACCGGGGCCGGCCGCCGGGTGGCGGCGTCTTTGTTGCCGGTCAGTCGGCTATGTTGGTGTAGGCGAGGACCTTCGTGGGCGTTACGCGGACGAGCAGTTCGCCCGGTGCGGCGTTGCGGCGGCCGAACTCCTCGGCCCGATCTTCGCCCATGTACCGGCCGCCGATCCGGGTCGCCCAGTGGAGCAGGTCGGGGTCCTCTTCGGCGAGCTCGGCCGTTCCCTCCACGACCACGAAGTGGAAAGGCGGCCTCTCGTCGTCGATGCACAGGCTTACGCGCGGCTCCCGCCGCATGTTCCTGCCCTTCACCGTCTCCTCCCCCGTCATAAAGACGAACCTCTCGCCGTCGAGGTCGAACCACACCGGGGCAGCGTGCGGGCGCCCGTCGGCCCTCACCGTCGCCAGCGTCGCCGTCCGGGTGCCGCCCAGCAGGAAGTCGCGGTACTCCTCGCCGGTCATCTCTCGGGCCATCGCGCCTCACCCCCGTAAAGTCGTCGAAAGGCTTCCGTCACCTCGATTTCCACACACCGGGACGCCGGATAAAATCCCGTTGTGGGGCCCTTAGTGTAGACCATCCGGCGGCCGGTCGGACCCCGTCTGATACAATAAGCATTTATTGGAAAGCTGGCCGCCTTGTAGCGGAGCCGCCCTTCCTCACCCGAACATCAGTGAGCCCGGGCACGTTCCCCTTTCGAGGGTCGAGTTCCGAACGAGAGAAGGGTGTCGCTGGTGCTGAGTTTCGAGAGTGGTGCGTCGGGGGCGACGCGTGCGGTGCGGGACGGTAGCGGGGTTGGGCACAGGCGGCTGAAGGGCGTCGAACGGCGTCGCCAGCTAGAACACGCCAGGGAGCGGAGCCGGGCCAGGTTCGCCGACGCCTGGCTGTCCGCCGTCAGACAGATGGAGTTGGCGCGCAAGCGCGAGCAGCTCAAGAAGCAGAAGTTGGTAGAGAAAGAGCTGGCCTGGACGGAGTTCATCCGCACGGAGCGGCGCGAGATCAAGCTCCGCCAGGACGGCCAGCTCGCGGCGCTCCTGGGTAAGCCGCTGCCGGGAGAGCTCCCGGAGATGCTGCGGCGGCTGGCCTCCCACGACCAGACCCAGGCCGAGCGGGGGCTGGTGGCGCTGATGAGCGGGGGCAACACCGTCTACAAGGCCCTGGAGGATCTCGACCCGGACGACATGCCGGCCAGGATCGCCGCCAACAGGCTGCGGATCTCGTGGCTCAAGGAACGCAGGGACCAGTGGCGCGGCCGGGGAGAGACCCCACAGTAGGACCCCGCTACCGGGCCGCCCGGCTCAGACGGCGGCTTCGGTGGCGAGCATGTCGAGGGCGATGGCGGCGGTCCAGGACTGCTCGCGGGAGCCGAGGGGCTCGCCGGTGAAGGGCTCGAAGTATTCGGCGAAGCCGGCCTCGGCGAGCTCTTCGAGGGTGTGGTGGCGCAGGGAGGCGGCGCGTTCGGGCTCCCCGGCCCGCAGCAGGGACCACCAGAGGAGCCAGTTCGCCACGGGCCAGACGGGGCCCCGCCAGTAGCTGCGCGGGTGGAAGCCGGGCTCGTCCGGCGCGGTGCTCGGCGGCAGCGGTCGGCGCAGTCGCGGGTTCCCGGCGAAATCGGGGGAGTCGAGCGTCTGGAGCATGTCCCCCAGCCTCCTCTCGCCGAGGCCGCCGGAGATCAGGGGCGCGAAGCCCGCTATCGTGCGGACCCGCAAGGGCTCGCCGGTGATCACGTCGTTGTCCAGGCAGAGCTTGAGCGAAGGGTCCCACTGTCCCTCCAGGCCCTCCATACCGCGCTCGATCCAACCCTCCACCATCGTCCGTTCGCCGGCCGGCGCCCCGATGACGTCGGAGATCTCCAACAAAGCTTCGTTGGCGGCGACCAGGATGGCGCTGAAGAGGACGTCTTTGACGAGGAACGGGTGGGACCCGTAGATGTCGGCCTCCTCGTACCTGGCCCGCTTGAGCAGCTCCAGCAGCCACAGGAAGCGGTCGTACTCCTCGTCGGTCGGGCGGTGGGAGGCGTCGGCGACGTGCTGGACGTCGCGGCGGGTGTAGGTCGGGACGTCGCCGACGGGTATCCGCGAGAGCGGCCCGTCCCAGCGGGGTGAGTTGTCCGTCCCGCTCTCCCACGGGTGGTAGATCGTCACCAGGCCGGAGCGCTCGGGGTCGCGGGCGGTGGCGAGGTAGCGGTGCCAGGAGAAGAGCCTGGGATAGTTCCCGCGCAGAAACTTCCTGGCGCTCTCGACGCGACGCTCGTCCTTGCCCTGGGCGGTCTCCCAGATCCTGCGCACCGCCAGCGCGTGCACCGGAGGCTGGCAGAGCCCGCTGGTGTGCGGCCCCGTCGGGGCGTGCTGGGAGAGGCCGTTGGAGTTCCAACGCTCCGCGTCCGGGAAGTAGCTCTTTGGCGGCGCCTCGGGGTTGAAGACGATGTGCGGGACCTTGCCGGTCTTCCACTGCGCCGAAAACAGCGCCTCCAACTCGTCGGTCGCCCGCCGGTTGTCCACGTGGGCGAGACCCAGCGCGATAAAGGCCGAGTCCCAACTCCACTGGTGCGGGTAGAGCGACGGCGCGGGCTTCGTCCAGGACTTGACCCCGTTACGCTTGAGGACGCCGGCCGCCAACGGGTTTACGCCGTCAAAGGTGGGAGGGGACGCGAGCCGTTTGGTGAGGTTCTCTGATACCTCTTCTTCCTGCATGAAACGGTGCCGCAACTCCCATCGACTGCTCGCTTACCCCAATGTATACAACTACGCGGCCCGGGCTGCAAGCCCTACGGTGGCTAACTTTCGAGATCGGGGTGTCGTTCGCCCGCTATCTCCGCCTCGTAGAGGCTCAAAGAATCCACGAAACCGTCGTAGGCATCCAGCGAATCGTGCGACAGGTGGAAGAAGGCCTCCCTTTGGTCGGCCGCGATCCGCCGCAGGTCTTCGAGGGCGCGGCGGTTGATCTCGGCCCCGTCTTCGAGGGTCTCGACCCAGTTCTCGAAGAAGGCCCGCGAGAGCTTCATCCCGCTTTTTTGCGCCTCGAAGGCGTGGTCCACGGCGGTCCTGTAAGCCTCCCGGTTCGCGGCGTTCAACCTCTCGACGGCCTCCAGCGGCCGGT
This sequence comes from uncultured Rubrobacteraceae bacterium, assembly GCA_964242955.1. GTDB lineage: Bacteria > Actinomycetota > Rubrobacteria > Rubrobacterales > Rubrobacteraceae > Rubrobacter_D. Next base: position 4,024 of record CAXTDD010000154.1, read on the forward strand.
CCAACTCTCCGTTCACGACAGACCTCCTCTCCCCCAATTCCAGATCGGGAAGGCGCTAACCCACGACCTCGACCTTGTTGCCGTAGAAGGCCACGTGGTCCTTGATGTTGCCGGCCGCGCCCTTGGGCTCCGGGTAGTACCAGGCGGCGTCCTCGACGACGGAGCCTTCGACCTCGGCGTTCAGGTGGCCCGCGTCCCCCTTCCAGGGGCAGTGGGTGCTGGTCTCGCTCTCCCGGAACAGGTCGCGTCTCACGGAGTCCGGCGGGAAGTAGTGGTTTCCTTCGACCACCTCGGTGTGGTCGCTCTCGGCCAGGGTGACGCCGTTCAGCGTTGCACGCGGCACGGTCTTCTCCTCTCCTCGTCCCTACCCACGGGGGATTATATCGTGCCCCGGTTGGACCGGAGCGCGGTCGGTTGCTAGCATGGGCTGATGGTCGACGTCGCGGTCATAGGTGGGGATGGAATCGGCCCCGAGGTCGTCCGGGCCGGGATGCGCGTGATGGAGGCCGCCGCCGGGGCGGACCCCGGCCTGGACCTCCGCTTCACGGAATTCCCGTGGGGGTGCGAATACTACCTGGAACACGGCCGCATGATGCCCGAAGACGGGCTGGAGACCCTCAAGGGGTTCGACGAGATCTACCTCGGCGCCGTCGGCTGGCCGACCGTCCCCGACCACGTCTCCCTCTGGGGCCTCCTCCTCCCCATCCGGCGCCACTTCGACCAGTACGTGAACCTGCGTCCCGCCCGCCTGCTGCGCGGCGTTCGGAGCCCCCTCGCAAATCCCAAAGACCTCGACGTCACCGTGGTCAGGGAGAACAGCGAGGGCGAATACTCGGACTCGGGCGGTCGCATCTACAAGGGGACGCCGCACGAGATCGCGGTCCAGGAGAGCATCTTTACCCGCCGCGGCGTCGAGCGGATAGTCCGTTACGCGTTCGGGGAAGCCGGAAGCAGGCGCGGCCTGCTCGTCGGGGCGACGAAGTCAAACGGTATCAGCATCACCATGCCGTTCTTCGATGAGATCTTCAACGAAATATCGGAGGAGCATCCAGACGTCAAAGCGTCCCTCATGCACGCGGATGCGCTCGCCGCCCGGCTCGTACTCGACCCGGCAGGCTTCGACGTGGTCGTCGGCTCGAACCTCTTCGGCGACATCCTCTCGGAGATAACGGCCGCAGTCTCGGGCGCCATCGGGATAGCCCCTTCGGCGAACCTCAACCCGGAAGGGACCTTTCCCTCCCTCTTCGAGCCCATCCACGGCTCCGCCCCGGACATCGCCGGCAAGGGCGTCGCCAACCCCGCCGGGGCGATCTGGGCCGCCGCCCTCATGCTGGAGCACGCCAGCCACCCCGAAGCCGGCGGACGGATACTCTCCGCCCTCGAAGACACCATCGACTCGGGCATCAGGACCCGCGACCTCGGCGGGATCGCTTCGACGGAGGAGTTCACGGAGGCGGTCGCCGCCGGCCTCGAGGCACCAGCCTGAACCCGGAGCGCGAGACGGTCATCCTCCCACGAGAAGGACACAAAAGTAAATGAAAACGCCGCACATCGCGGAAGCCAGGGCGATGCCCCCGAGGGGCCGGCCGTACAGCATCACGAACGAGCCAATCATCGCGTCGTCAGCATCGAGGGGATCGTAGAGTACCCGTACCTTGTCTCGCCGCTTGTGGGAGGAGGACACCTCCGAGGTGAAAGCATGCCTCTGCCCGTCGGGCGTACCGAAGCTTACGGTTGGGTAGCTGCTGGTGCTGGTTTGCATAGACTTCGTGTCCCGGTCGAATCTTTGCGTGGTCTTCTTCCGCACGCTCACGACGACCCCGTCGGCCACGGCCGCCCGACGGGCGAAGCGCAGGTTCTTGAAGAGGATAAGGCAACCCCACACCGCGAGGCAGAGAAACGCTACGCTACAGCCCGCCGTTATTACGAGCGCAATGAACGTCATTCTTGCCCCTCCGACGTCGTGCGGGCCGCGGCCATCCGGGCCATTCTACGCCAGGACGTGTGTATCCCGCACCCAATCGCCGCAAGCTAGGGGCTACGCAACTCCCGCCAGATCGCGGGCAAGACCCTGGCCGGGTAGCTCCACCGGACGAAAGATTCCCCGTGCTCGCGGACGCGGTACCGGATCGGCACCTCCTCGAACCGGAAGCCTTTGCGGAGGAGGTCCAGGGTCAGCACCTGGGCGTAGTTGTAGTCGTGAACGATCTCGGCGCGGTCCGCGGCCTCGCGCGAGAACGCGCGCATCCCCGTCTGCC
>CAXTDD010000155.1:0-6280 GCA_964242955.1 uncultured Rubrobacteraceae bacterium
CGGCGACGGCCAGGATCTCCTCACCCCTCGCGACCACGGCGCCGACGGGCACCTCTCCCCTCTCGGCGGCCTCCTCAGCGGCGAGCAGGGCGCGACGCATCATCGCCAGATCGGTGTCCTCGGGCGTGGTTTCCGGTTTCTCGAACACGGGGCGATCATAGCAGTCGACCGGGCCTCTTCCGGAAGGGGAGCTTTTGGCTCTTAGCTGTTGGCTACCAACGAGACCAAAGAAGCTGAAGGCTGAGAGCGAAGGCCGCAGCGGGCTGATAGCTGATGCGCGGTTCTCGGAAGCAACAAGCTTCCGAGGACCGCTCCAACCCCTGGCCGGGAGGACCATGACCAGCACGCCGGCCACGCAGATCGCGGCACCGAGCAGAACTTAGCGGTCGGGCCTGAAACCGTCGAAAACGATTCCCAGGCGAGGGCCCAGGCTATGAAGACGCCGTAAGCGGCGTAGACCCGCCCGAATCCCGGGATGGGTTGCAGGGCGGCCACCAGGCCGTAGAGTGCCAGCACCAGGGTGCCGCCGACGGCCCACGGCAGGGGTTTCTGCTCGCGCACCCAGCCCCAGACCAGGTAGCCGCCCCCGACCTCACACGCCCGCAGGTTCGATGCGAATGCTCATCGTCGCTCCGCCTCCATACCAAACCACTCTCCGGCCTCGTCCATGAGCCGGTCCGCAGCCTCCTCATCGAGCGAGTAGAAGCTCCACTTGCCCCGCTTCTCTTCCACGACGAGGCCGGCATCCTTCAGCTTGCGGAGATGGTAGGAGACCTTGGACTGGCCCATCTCGAAAAAGGCCTCGAACTCGCAGACGCAGATGCCGGCGTCCTGATCCTCAGTCGGAACGCCGCAGTCCGGGAGGCTGCAGCACCCGCGCCCCTCGGCCATCATGCCGAGCATCCTGACCCGGATGGGGTCCGAGAGTGCGCTCCCGAGCGCGACGAGGCGCTCGACCCGTCCGTCGTCGTGTCCGGCCTCGGGGTCGCGGCGTCCGGCGTCCAAGACCTTCAGGTCTCGTCCCCGCATCTCCTAGTTCGCTTCCGGTTTGCTGGCGCGGACGAAGGCGCCGGCGGCCGGGACTTTGCGCAATGCCTCGCGCTTCTCTTCGGTGTCCAGGCCGTCTATCGCCTCCGGGTCGTAGGTGCTGGTGACCTCCACGGAGACGTCCCCGAAGCCGGCCCCGGAGAGGAGCGCCTCGTACTCGTCCCTGGCGAGTGCCCCGGCCACGCAGCCGGTCCACAGGCCCACGGTCTCCAGGACCTCCCCGGGCAGCTCGCCCTTGTCGCCCAGGAACACCACGTCGGAGACCGCGAAACGGCCGCCGGGCTTGAGGACCCGGAAGGCCTCGGCTATCACCGCCGGCTTGTCGGTGGAGAGGTTGATGACGCAGTTGGAGATCACCACGTCCACGCTCCCGTCGGCCAGCGGCACGTCCTCGATGTGGCCCTTGAGGAACTCGGCGTTCTCGACGCCCGCCTCCGCCCTGTTGTTCTCCGCGAGATCCAGCATCTCGTCGGTCATGTCCAGGCCGTAGGCCTTGCCCCCCGGCGAAACCCGCCTGGCGGAGAGCAGCACGTCTATGCCGCCCCCGCTGCCGAGGTCCAGCACCGTCTCGCCCGGCGAGAGCGTCGCGAGCGCGGTGGGGTTGCCGCAACCCAGGGAGGCGCCGACCGCCGCCCCGGGCAGCCCGCTCCTCTCTTCCTCAGAGTAGCTCCCGCCGGGCGAAGCCAGGTCGGAGACCCGTTCCGCCGTCTCCTCCGCCGAGGCCCCGCAGCCACACGAAGGTCCACAGCACGCCCCACCGTCGCCACCCCGGTTCGCGACCGCCAACTCGGCGTACTTCTGCCTCACCCGTTCCCTCATGCCTCCGGCCACGATCGCCTCTCTATGTCGGATCAATTTTTCTTGATCTAAGTGTATGGTGTGGGGTCTGGTCCCGTCAAGAGAGGCGGTTCCTGCGTCCTTTACGGGGACAGATCAAACCAACAGGTGCGTAAGACTCTAACGCCCCACGAAAGTTGCCCCGCGGAAACCTCTCCGGACGCTCGCGACCCCATCTCCCATGAGAAAAATCCCCGGACAACCTACTTCTAACCTTATACCTTGCATTCAGCATAAACTTGATTCACAGGTTCATTCGTCGCGGCAGTCGCTCCACTTTGATGTCTCTGATCAAATACCTGCAAATGCGCATATTGTTGTCCTGCGTATGGACATCTGGTTTAGTGTTGTGTCGGCACCTGGTTCAATCCTGCGCCACCATTCACGCCGGCCCACTGGCGGGCTGGGAGGCCCCAGAGGGCTATAAAGCCGGCGGCGGCGGCCTCGTCGAAGGTGCTGTTGGGGTCGTAGGTGGCGAGGTCCTTGCTGTAGAGGGCGTTGGGGGCCGTGCGGCCCACGACGGTGCTGGAGCCTTTGTAGAGCTTGAGGCGGACGGTGCCCGTGACGGTCTTCTGGGTGTCGGCGACGAAGGCGTCGAGGGCGGATTTGAGGGGGGTGAACCAGAGGCCGTCGTAGGTGAGCTCGGCGTAGCGTTGTTCGACGGTCGCTTTGAAGCGGAGGACGTCTTTGGTGAGGGTTAGAGCCTCGAGTTCCCGGTGGGCCTGGATCACGACGAGGGCGGCGGGGGCCTCGTAGATCTCACGGCTCTTTATACCGACCAGGCGGTCCTCGACCATGTCGATGCGGCCGACGCCGTGCCCGCCGGCCAGGGCGTTGAGCGCGGCAATGAGGTCCACGAGCGGCAGGTCCACGCCGTCCAGGGTCGTGGGGAGGCCTTCTTCGAACCCGATCTCCACGTAGCGCGGCGCGTTGGGGGCGTCCTCGGGGTCCGTGGTCAGCTCGAAAACGTCGGAGGTCGGTTCGTGATCGGGATCTTCGAGGGGGCCAGCCTCGATCGAGCGCCCCCAGAGGTTCTGGTCCACGCTGTACGGGGATTCTTTGGTGGCGGGGACGGGGATGCCGTGTTCCTCGGCGTAGGCCATCTCTTCAGGGCGGCTCATGTTCCAGTCGCGTACCGGGGCGACGACGGTGAGGTCGGGGGCGACGGAGGCCGTCGTCACGTCGAAGCGGACCTGGTCGTTGCCCTTGCCGGTGGAGCCGTGGGCGATGTGCGTGGCCCCGACCTCGCGGGCCGCCTCGACGAGTTTTTTGGCTATTAGAGGCCTCCCGAGGGCCGTGAAGAGCGGGTACTTGCCGCCGTAGAGGGCGTTGGCCTTTATGGCCGGGGCGACGTACTCACTGACGAACTCGGCCCTGGCGTCGCGCACGAAGGCGTCGGCGGCGCCTATCTTCAGAGCTTTCTCCCTGACGTCGCCGGCCGGTTCGCCCTGGCCGAGGTCGAGGTAGAGCGCGTAGGGAATCGCACCCTGCTGCTCCAGCCACTTCACGCAGACCGAGGTGTCCAACCCGCCCGAGTAGGCGAGCACTACCTTCTTGCCTTCCAGCACGTTTCCTCCTTCAAAGATATGATCGTTCACGATACTTTGTGGCCCCGCCCGCACAACATGGAGACGGCGGGCCCCAGTTGTTCTAGCTTGACCAGCACGTAATCGGTGTCGTAGGTCGAGACAACGAAGACGGCTATGCCGGCCTCCGCCAGCGGCGTCACCACCGAGGTGAGCACACCGACCTCCGAGAAATCGAACGGCCCATTCAGCTTCAGGACGCGCCACCCCCTCTCGCACTTGACGCCATCGGGGATGAACCTCTCGGGGCACACCACCGAGAGTTCGTCCACCGTGCGCGTTACGGAGAAGAAGCCGCCCGACGTGGACCATGCCGTAGGCCACAGCGGTACCGCGGCGCCCGCATCCATCCGGCAAACGGCCACGGAATCGTCGAGCACTGAGAGCTTCAGGGGACGGTTCGACGCGGTGGCCGGATCCGCGGAGAGATCGGCCTTCATGGTCCGGGAGCCGCCCCTATCGAAGAGCTTCACGAAACCGTGCCGCTCGTAGATCCTGAGCGCCGGGTTGCCCGTTTCTACGCCCAGGCTGAGGGCCGCGAAGCCTTGCGCCCTCGCGGTGCGCAGGAGGCCGTCCAACAGCGCGGACCCCACGCCGCGGCCCCGGTACTCTGGGAGGACGCCTATAACCACTTCCGGGGTGGCCGCGTTCACGAAGCCGTACCCGGGGTCCTCAGGGCGCATCAGGCGGTACCACGCGGCGCCGGCACGGCCCCCGGTGGCGTTCACCGCCACGACGGCGGCGTCTCCGGGACGTCCCCAGGCTTCTATGTAGTGGGAGATCTCGTGGGCCGCCAACACCTCTTCCCGCGGCGGCCGTGGCGTACCGGGCCGCCAACACGCCGCCTCGTAGAGCATGTCGCGCATCACGTCCAGGTCCTTTGGACCGCCCGGCCGTACCTCCCAGAAGGTCTCCGATGCTCCCGTCACGCGACCGACGCACCGTCGGCCGGGATGCTCACCCGGCCGGAGAGACCTTCGCGGTCGAGGTGTTCGGCCAATTCCATCCTGGTCAGGAGGCAATGATTTATGGCTTCCATGTGGACGGCGATCACGGCCGCCCCAGGTGCCGCCCGGCAGACCCTCGCCACATCCCCGGCCGTCATCGTGATGGGGTCGCCCTCCAGGAAACGCGCGCCGCCGGCGTTAACGACGACCGTGTCCGGGCGGTGGGCTTGCAGCGCCTCCTCGACCTCGTCGCACCAGACCGTGTCGCCGGCGACGTAGAGCCTCGGTGAACCCTCGGCCTGGATCACGAACCCGGAGACGGGCGCCATCTGGGCCCCGATCTCCCCGGTCCCGTGCCGCCCGCCGGTGCGAATAAAGCGCAGACCCCTCCACTCCAGTTCGACGTGCACGGGCGTCACGTTCGAGAAACCGGCGCCCGAGATTTTGTCTTCGTCCTCGGGCTGGCACAGGATGGGTCTATCTTTCGGGATGGCGTCCTGGGCGGCCGGGTCCCAGTGGTCCGTGTGCGTGTGCGTGACGAGCACGGCGTCCGCGTTCTCGACCAGGTCGGCTAGCTCGTCTTCCCCGAAAGGGAGGTCCACCAGCGGGTTCGGCCTCTGGTTCGGGGTGTTCGGTACGGCAGGCGCGGCCCCGGCGGGGGCGAGCATCGGGTCCACGAGCACGCGGACGCCGCCCATCTCGAACGCGAACGTGGCGTGCCTGACAAACCGGATCTCCACTGCCCTGCGCCCTACTCCACGTTGCCGGCGGGGCGGGTCTTGGCGCGGCAGACGTCAGCGATGAGGCCCGCGACCTCTTCGGCGGCGGCGTTGTCCGGCGCTACTATCAGCACCGTGTCGAGGCCGGCTATGGTGCCCAGGATCTTGAGTCCCCTCACCCGGTCGAGCACGTTAGCCACGGCGCCTGCGGTCCCGTCCCTGGTGTGTATGACGACCTGGTTCTGGGCCGGCACGATCTCCATGACGAACCCCGGCAGCACCTCGATGCCGGCGTACCCCGGCGCCTGGGGCAACGCCAGGTACCTGCTCCCGACCTTGAGCACCCCGAGCTCCGCCAAGTCCCGGCTCACGGTGGCCTGCGCCACCTCCACCCCCTCGTCGCCCAGGGCCTGCACGACCCCCTGCTGGGTGCCGAGCTCCCTCTCGGAGATCAGCCTCAAGATGAGGTCTTGCCTGGTCGTCTTGTCCACCGGTGCGCGCGTAGCGCCCATACTCCGCCTCCTACTTGAGGTGCTCCAGCCCGAGGTCCTCCGCGTACCCGAGCGCCAGGTTCATGTTCTGCACCGCCGCCCCGGAGGCCCCTTTCAGCAGGTTGTCCACCGCCGAGAACAGCAGCAACTTCCCTGCCCGTCCGTCCACCGCCGCTGACAGCCTACACCTGTTGGTGTTCGCCACGTGCGAGACGTGCGGGTACTCTTCCCTCGCCTCCACGAAAGACCAGCCTTCGTAGTCCTCCGCGTACCATCCCAAAACCTCTCCCGCCTCCGGCAGGTCTTCGAGGTCCACCACGATCGTCTCCAGCTCGCCGCGGGAGATCGGGATCAGGTGCGGCACGAACGTCACGGCCGGGCTCTCCCCCACCCGCCGTAGCATGGTCTCGATCTCCGGCGTGTGCCGGTGGTTGGGCGCCCCGTAGGCGTTGGCGCTCTCGTTGGCGCTGACGAAGTGCGTCTTGACGCTCGGCCGCGCCCCGGCCCCGCTCACCCCGGAGAGTGCGTTGATGGTGATGGACGAGATCCCACCCACCCGCCGCACCACCGGCGCGAGCGCCAGCACGGCCGCCGTCGGATAACACCCCGGGTTGGCGACGATCCTGCCCCCGGCCGCCCCGAACACCTCTGGC
>CAXTDD010000156.1:0-6262 GCA_964242955.1 uncultured Rubrobacteraceae bacterium
CGTTGAGACTCGTGACGTCGCCGACCTCGCCGACCACCACGGTCCCGCCCTGCTCCAGCGGTATGCCCCCGGCGAAGATCATCACCCTACCCTCGTTGGAGGAGGCGATCCCATAGAACTGCTGCCCGGGCTGGGAATTCTCCGCAAGCTCCTTGGTAGCAATGTCGAAGGCCCGGGCGGTAAAGGCCTTGTTGATGGAGATGTCCACGCTCCCCAGCCACGCCCCGTCCATGCGCACGTGGGCCACGAGGTCGCCGCCGGCGTCCACGACGGCGAGGTTGCTGGGGGAGCCTATCTCTTGGGCCTTCTCCATGCCGGCGGCTATCACCCGCTGGGCGTCCTCCAGGGACACCGATTCGATCTGGATGGTCATCGCTGCTCCTTTCGTTGTGCTTTGCCTGATCTCCGGCCTTCTCGGATATCTTTGCGTACTTACCCGGTGCTGGCGAGGACGACGCTGGTCGTCTCTGCGGACCGTCCCACTTCGAACACCCAAAATGTGAAGGCCGGACAGGTCCCCCGGGGCTGTATCCAAGCATGGTTCGTTTTCGAGTACCTGCCGACGGATCGCGGAAGCTCCAGTAGGGGCGGTGGGGTTCGAACCCACAATCCTTTTCAGGAACCGGATTTTAAGTCCGACGCGTATGCCTATTCCGCCACGCCCCCGCGTTTCTTGTTCCGCCAGGTATCGGTAGTGCTATGACAGTTGGGGCAGAGGAGGACCACGTTCTCCCTGGTGTAGCCGTTACCCGCGTGCTTCCGGTGCATCTCCAGCATTATCGGCTCACCAAGCCACCTGTCGAACCCACAAACCTGGCAAACGTTACCACGTTCCTCGATGAGCCTCAAACGGACCGCGCTCTTCCCTCTGGGGAAGCTCTTCTCCTTCTTGAGCACCACCGCCTGCTCGTAAGCCACGCGTTTATCGGCCGGGACGTGCTTCACCCAACCGCAGACGGTCCGCCAGGGTACTCCGATCTGAGCTGCTATGCTCCGGTATCCGTAACCGGCCTTGCGCAACTCGATCGCCACAGCGCACTCGGCTTTCCTGTTCTTGTATGGGCCACACATACATGACACTTATCGTACAAAACGCCCGACCCTTAAACCTCTGCCGTTGGGCTACGCCCCCCGGGTGCGCCGGCAGTATATAGCAGCTAGGTCTCAGATCCCTCCGCGCCCCGGGTGCAGCAAGCATCCTCGGGGTAGGGCCGTCCAAGCCGTTCGAGCGTCCAATCAGCCACGGGGTTCGGGATGGCGCCGGCGAGCTGCAGGGCGGTGAAGGCGTGCAGGCACTTGACGTTGCCCCCCTCCCGCACGCCGGCCACCCGCGTCCCGTACAGCGAGCAGTGCTCCTCGTGGGTCTCCGCCACGGCCTCCTCACCGATGGCCTCCCCAGCCTGCCGGACGCCGCCCGTGGACTCTACGCGTGAGATGGCGGCGACCAGGCTGGGGCACGTCACCCAGAAGCTCGTCGGCATGTTGCGCGCCCGCTCATTCTCTATAACGCTCGGCGTACCGAAAGGGCACCGCGCCGCGATCCGGAAAGCCCGCGGCTCACGACCGAGCTGGCGCGAGACCGCTTTGCGGTCTTCGCTGTTAGCCATTAGCTGTTAGCTCTTAGCATCTGGTCGGTCCCCTGGCTCCTACGCCCCTGCCGAAGCCCATCGAACAGAGCGATCCTCCTCCGACCAACGCCACTGCCCCCGGTTCTTTGGCTAACAGCTAAATGCTAATGGCTGACAGCTACTCGACAATGTACACCTTCTCGCCGTCTCGGATCATGCCGTAGCGTTCCCTCGCGGCCCGTTCGATGCCGGCGGGGGTGTTGAGGTCCCGGATCAGGCGCTCCTGGCGGGCGTTGTGGACCTGGGCTTTGTCGAGCTTTTGTTCGAGGGAGGCGACGTTGGCGCGGCCGTCTATTATGCCGTCGAGCGGGGCGATATAGGAGGCGAGGAGGAGGCCGATGAACGCGGCGTAGAGAACCACCGCTAAAGGCCTAAGTCTCCGGGGCACGCTCATCGGCCCGGTCTCAACCTCCCCTCAGGTCTCTTCCCCCACGGTCACTACCTCAACGACGTTCGCGGAGCCCGGCACCGAACCAGCGGTGCCGCCGGTGATGATGATCTCGTCCCCGTCCTGCAGGTGCCCGGCCTCCCTGGCCGCGTCTATGGCCCCGGTGAAACGGTCCTCCATAGAGCCGGCCTGCTCGCCGCGGATCGCGATGACACCCCAGACCAGAGCAAGCATTTGAACCGTATGGTCCACGGGGCTGATCGCGAGGATCTTGTTCGGCGGCCTGAACCGCGCCACCCTGATGGACGAGAGCCCGGTCTGGGTGGAGGTGAGGATCGCCTCGGTCTCGAGGTCCTCGGCCAGCTCGCAGGCGGCGTGCGTGACGGCGTCGTAGCGGTCGCCCCGGCCCCAGGAGGCCGAAGACGGGATGTCGCGGCCGTAGTTGATGGCGCCCTCGGCCGCCCGGCAGATGCGCTCCATCTCCTGCACGCTCTGCACCGGGAAGCGCCCGATCGCCGTCTCCCCCGAGAGCATCACCGCGTCGGCCCGATCGAAGATCGCGTTCGCCACGTCCGAGACCTCCGCGCGGGTGGGCCTGGGGTTGCGGATCATGGAGTCCAGCATCTGCGTCGCCACTATCACCGGCTTGCCCAGGCGCCGGCACCGGGCGATCATCCGCTTCTGCTCGATCGGCACCCGCTCGGCGGAGAGCTCGACCGCCAGGTCGCCCCTCGCCACCATGATGCCGTCGGAGGCCTGGATGATCTCCTCGATGTTCTCGATGGCCTCGTGCTTCTCTATCTTGGAGATCACGGGCGCGTTGCCGCCGAACTCTTTTACGCGCTCTTTGACCTCCCGCACCTCGTCCCCCGTCCGGACGAACGAGACCGCCACCCAGTCGGGCTGTATCTCCCCCATCCCGAACTCGAGGTCTTCGATGTCTTTTGGTGTGAGGCCCTTTATGGAGAGGTTGGAGTCCGGGAAGTTCAGGCCCTTGTGGGAGGAGACGGGGCCGCCTTCCAGGACCTCGCAGACCACGTCCTTATCCTCGATGCTCTCTACCTTGAGCCCGATCAGGCCGTCGTCTATGAGGAGCCTATGGCCCACCTCCACGTCCTCGGCCAAAGCGTCGTAGGAGGTGGCGAGCCGGCTCGCGTCCCCCACGAAGTCCCCCGCCGCTATGGTCACCCGGTTGCCCGCGACGAGCTCCGTGCCGCCCTCGACCTCGCCGGTCCGGATCTTGGGCCCCTGGATGTCCTGCAAGATGGCGACGTTGCGCCCGAGCTCTTCGGCGGTCTCCCGGACGATCCTGGCGTTCTTGAGGTGCATGTTGTGGTCGCCGTGGCTGAAGTTGAACCGCGTGACGTCGACCCCGGCCCGCACCAGCGACGCTATGCTCTCCTCCGAGGAGGTGGCGGGCCCCAGCGTGGCGACGATCTTTGTCCGGCGCGCGGCCATCTTAGCCCTTCACGCTCGGGTTGAACGCCGACCGGCCGGGGTAGACTCCGGTCGCACCCAGGGCCTCTTCGATGCGCAAGATCTGGTTGTACTTGGCGACCCTGTCGGTCCGGGCGGGGGCGCCGGTCTTGATCTGCCCGGCGTTCACAGCCACCGCCAGGTCGGATATCGTCGCGTCCTCGGTCTCGCCGCTGCGGTGGCTGACCATCGTCGTGTAGCCGGACTTGTGCGCCAGCTCCATGGTCTCGAAGGTCTCGGTGAGCGTGCCGATCTGGTTGACCTTCACCAGGATGGAGTTGCCGACGCCCTCCCTGATACCGCGGGCCAGAATCTCCCTGTTCGTCACGAACAGATCGTCCCCGACGAGCTGGACCCTGTCGCCGAGCCTCTCCGTGAGGGCGGCCCAGCCCTGCCAGTCGTCCTCGCCGAGCCCGTCCTCGATGCTCAAGACCGGGTACTCGTCGCAGAGGCCCGCGTAGTAATCGACCATGTCGCCGCTGGAGAGCTTGCGGCCCTCCCCGGCCAGGTTGTACTCCCCGTTCTCGTAGAACTCGGAGGCCGCCGGGTCGAGCGCGAAGCCGATCTGGTCCCCCAGGGCGTACCCGCTCCGCTCCACGGCCTCAGCGATAAGCGCGAGCGCGGCCCCGTTGCTCTCAAGATCGGGGGCGAAGCCGCCCTCGTCCCCGATGCCGCCGGAGAGACCACGCTCCCCGAGCAGCTTCTTGAGGCCCTGGTAGATCTCGGCCACCGACCGCAACGCCTCGTCGAACCGCTCGAACCCGAAGGGCACGACCATGAACTCCTGGAAGTCCACGTTGTTGTCCGCGTGAGCCCCGCCGTTCATGATGTTCGCGCAAGGTACGGGCAGCACGTGCGCCCCCGCCCCGCCGAGGTAGCGGTACAGCGGCAGCGCCGACGCCTCGGCCGCCGCCTTGGCCGCCGCCAGCGAGACGCCGAGGATGGCGTTGGCACCCAGGCGGCCCTTGTTCGGGGTGCCGTCGGCCTCGATCATGGCGAGGTCGAGGGTCCGCTGGTCGGCCGCGTCCAAACCTATAACGACCTGCGCCAGTTCGGTATCTACGTTCTGGGCGGCCGTCAGCACGCCCTTGCCGCCGTAGCGGCCCTTGTCCCCGTCACGTAACTCGACGGCCTCGTTCGCGCCCGTCGAGGCTCCGGACGGGACCGAGGCGCGGCCGACAAAGCCGCTCACCGTGGCGAGCTCGACCTCGACCGTGGGGTTTCCCCGAGAGTCCAGGATCTCCCTTCCATGGACCGCGACGATCTCCGTCATCATCCTCCCTTATTTGAGCTGTTAGCTTTTAGCCATTAGCCTTTAGCCTTCCGAGGATAGTACCCGGAACCGCCTTGTTCTACCGACAAGCCGACTAGCTTTTTCGTAACTCTACGCTCTGGCACCATCTTGCGCCACCAGACAGGGCAAGATTTCTCGCCCCAAACCTCCATCAGCAAAAGCTAATTGCCAAAGGCTAACAGCTAACTGCTAATGGCTAAAAGCTAGCCCTGTGGGCTAGCGGGCTTGTACCCCGGCAGGTACTTCACGTTGCGCTGTTGTTTTTGGTCTTTGATCCAGGTGGCGAACTCTTCTTGCTGCTGGGTGGCGGCGAGTTGCTCCACTATCTGGGGCTCGACCTCGTCGAGAGGCTGGGTCTGCTCTTCGCGGATCTCGGTGACCTCGATGAGGTGGAGGCCGAACTCGGTCTCCACGGGGCCGACGATCTCGCCCCGCTCGGCGGCGAAGGCGGCCTTCTCGAAGGGGGGCACGGTCTCGCCCTTGCCCAAACAACCGAGGTCCCCGCCCTGCTCCTTGCCGCTCGGGTCCTGCGAGTACTCTTCGGCGAGGTCGGCGAAGTCCCCGCCGTCCTGGAGCTGGCCCTTGACCTCTTCGGCCTTCTGCTTCTGGTCTTTGGCGAAGAGGATGTGCCGGGTGCAGCGCTGGGCCGGCTGGGTGAACTGGGCGGCCTTGTTCTCGTCGTAGAACTTCTCGATATCTTCCTGGGAAGGCTCGGCGCCGCCCGAGACCCTCTCCTGTACCTTCTGGATCGGGAGGTTCTCGCGGACGTCCCGGCGCAGCTCGTCCTCGGAGATCTTGTTCTGCTGCAGCGCCTGATCAAAAGCCTCCTGGTCGCCCAGGTCCTGGCCCGAGGCCCTGGCCTGCTCCCCGACCTGCTTCTTGATGTTCTCTATCTCCTGGCCGACCTCTTTGTCTGAGACCGTGATGCCCTGCTCCTGGGCGTAGGTCTTGGCTATCTCGATCTCGACGAGCTGGGGCATCACCTGCTGCACGGCCGTCTCGTACTCGGGCGAGCTCGGGTCCAACTCACCCAGCCCGCTCTGCTGGGCGAACTGCTGGAGCTCCCCCTCCGTCACCTCTCCCCCCCTGAAGGTCGCCACCTTTTTCGCCTCGGACTGGGAGTTGGCGGTCGGGTCCGCCGGTTGACAACCGGCGAGTACGATAGAGATCAATGCGAACAGGGCGACACACACCCTCAAAGACAGATACTTGCTCAAAGCGACGAGAACCTCGCTATCGGGATCGTTTCTCCTAAACCGCGCTGGATTATAGCAGGCGGCCCGAAATACCGGCCCACCCTGCAAACCTTTCCCGATGGCCGCACCATATAAGTTTGTAGGGGCCTTTCGGCGGCCATCTACACGAGGGGACGGCGGATGGACGAACGCGAAGCGATAAAGCGGCTCAAGGAGGGCGACGCCGGCGGGCTCCGGCCGCTGGTCGAACGCTTCTACGACCGGGCGGCGAGGACGGCCG
>CAXTDD010000157.1:0-3863 GCA_964242955.1 uncultured Rubrobacteraceae bacterium
TGGTCCATGCTCAAGTCCTGCAGCTTCTTGTCGAGGACGGCGTCGAAGGCGAAACCGAAAGGGGTGCGCCTGGGCCGTATCGCGACCGCCAGGGTGGGCGGGTTCCCTCGCTTATCGCGGTCGTAGGATGGATCGGGACCGAGCAGCCCCTCGAAGAAGTCCGGCACGAGCGGCTCGCGGGGCCGGCGAGAGGCTTCGCGGCGGGCGATCATGCGCTCCACGTCATCAAGGCCGGCGCTCACCGTGTTGGCGCCGCGGCGGACAGGGATGTCGGGGTCGGGGCCGACGTAGGCCTCGTGGGGCGCATCGAGGCTCTCCTCCACCCGGATCACCACGGCCACGAGCCCGTGTTCGCCCTCGATCGGGACGGGCTTGGCTTCGACGGCCACGGGCGGCCGGGTGCGGCTCCTGACCGTGCTCTCCACGATGATCTTCCAGTCCCTCGCGCCGTCTTCGCCCAGCAGTTCGTCCGGGTCCGGCACGTGCGTCTTACCCGCCCTCCTGTCCTCGCGCTCTATCTCTTTGATCCCGACGATCACGTCCCCGCCCGAGGTGTTTGCCATGGCGCAGGCGTCCCTGGCGATCGCGGGGTCCCACCTGCCCTTGTAGTCGAGCCTGGTGCCCTCCGGTCTTCCCTGTCGGAGGAAGTCTTCCAGGTCCTTCCAACCTACCTCATGAAGCGGCCGTCCCTCGTACAACTTGCACCTCTCCTTCCTCTGACCGTCTCGTCCAGACGCTCAATTCGACTCGTGGTTCAGCTTCGACCGACCCGCATCAACGCGACGTGAACGCTTCGACAAGGGTTCCCGAGTCTGCCCCTTATGAGGCGATAGCTGGGCGCGCTCCACCACGACGGCGCTAATCTCGAGGTTCATGGCACGGTCAACGCAGCGACGTGTCGAGGACCACGGACCTGACGAGCAGACCGCCCTGCGAAAGCCGGCTGGCCTGGCCCTCGAACCTCTCCCGAGCAACGTCGATGCTGTGCCTCGGCGCCCTCGCTTTCTTCTGGTCCGCGTCATCCCACTGCTGGCAGTTGAACCACCCGACCACGTAGAGTCCGTGACGGCACTCGTTGTCTTGCAGGTACCTGTTGACGAGCTGAACCTCCATCGCCGTGTCGAGCTCGCGACTCCAGCAGCCCTTGGTCTCGATTATGGCGGAAACGGTATCGTATTCATCTCGATCCGAACCGGGGACCGTGGCGTCGACGTGTATGTCCGTCCTTTCGCCCCGCCGGCCGCCACCTCCCCGCCGGATCACCACCTCCCTATTGACCACGATGCCTCGCTCCGCGAGATCCTGCTCCAGGTGCAGCTTGATCTCGTCAGAGAGCCGCTCCTCGTCCTTGGGCGTGTAGGAGCCCCCGGCTTCGTTCCAGAGCGCGAACACGGCCGGGGTCTCACCCTGTAACTTGTCCTGGAATCGCCCCAGCGACTCGATCAGCGCTTCCAGCAGTTGATCGCCGTTCTGGACCAGCCGCGTCGCCCGTCTTCTCGTGAGGTCTAGGACGTACTCGGGCCTGGGCGCCGCCCAGGTCTTCCGTCGCGTCTCGGCTCTGGCGTGGTGGAGGGTCCGTTTCAGCGTGTCCTGTAGCTCGGGGAGCTCCGCAGCGATGCGCGCGATCTGCCGGCACGCCTCCGCTGTCCCGCGGTTTTGGAGGTCGCGTGGTATGTCGTCCCTCCACATCGAGACGCTCTCCTTGAACCCGATGGAGGTGAGGCTGTCCTCGCGATACTGGATGTAGTACTCGGAGTGCGGGTACCGGCGGACCAGCCAGATGTAGAGGTCTGCGGCCTGCCGCTCGGAGAGCCGCTTACTGGAAAGGTCGGAGTGGTGGGCCCCGTTCGCAATCGCGCCCACCAGCTCGCCGGCGAACTCGCCGTTCTCTTGCATCGCCGCCCACACCACCGGCCACCCCGCGTCACCGGTGTGGAACACCAGCGCCTCGGCCGCCGCAACCGCCCGCGCCCTCCCGCCCTCGTCGGCACCCGACCACGATCCGACAAGCGTCCCTGCAAGTTCCTCGGCTTCGCCGGGCCCGTAGTCCAGCAGGTCTTTGAGTAGGTGCCCCACGCAGGGCGGCTTCAGCCGCGGGTCTTTCGCCTTCTCCAGCAGGGTGCAGGCCAGCCGGTCGTCCCAGCACCTCTTGAGGTCGTGGAGGATGAACAGGTGACCCTTCTCCTCGTTCTCCTTTTCCAGTAGGAAGAGCAGAGCGTCGATGAAGGCTTCGGGAGCCTGCCAGTAGGCCGTCGCCACGAGATCCAGGTGCGGCTCCTCCTCCTTGGTGCCCGTGGAGACGGGGAAATCCAAGATCATGGGAGCCCACCGCTCCCACGCATGCTCGGGAATGTCGGACATGGAGTCCGACGCGAAGTTCTTCAACAGCCTGAACGCGCGGTAGCCGGCGAACGCCGGAGGGTAGATGAGGCCCTTCCCCAACCATTCATCGGTGTTCGGTTCGCCTTCGAGGACGTAGCGCTTGGCGGCCTCCACGATCCTGCCCCTCGTCGCCGCGTCGGCAGCCCGCCAGCCGGGAAGCGCCGTCACGTCCCACTCTATCCCGCTGACCCTCGCGAACCCGCTCGCGTCGAACTGCAGGAAGTAGTACAGGCGCTGCCAGAAGGCGTCCACGTCGCCGGCCTCGGAGTCGTCCAGCGCGCGCACGACCCTCTCCGCCATCGGCGGATCAGGGGACGGTCGCTCCTCACGATCCTCGCGCCAGCTATTGGCCTCCTCGTGGTACTTTCGCTGCTTCCTCGCCTCTTCGGACGAGAGATCCACGGGGTCGAAGAAGCGTTCCACCTCGTCGGCGAGCGCCGGGTTCCGCTCGTAGGCCAGGTACACGACCTCGTGCTGCTCGTTGTCCCAGCGGTAGAACGCCCGCCGCAATAGCGCCGCCAGAATCTCCCTCTTCCGGTCCGAGGTCTCGGCTTCCAGCTTTCCGATCAGCCAGGCCACGTCTTTACTCAACAGCAGGGGCGTCTTGTAGTGGACGAGCAGCCACGCCTCGTCGTCCTCCGCCTGGAGCAACTCGACCATCTCCTCCATCAAGCCGCGCCGCTTCGCGTCGTCGGCGGCGACGCGGTCGCTGAAAGATGGTTCCTCTGTCGTTCCGAATGCCGAAGGTCTCTCCCGGACTATCTCGTCATACTGCCTCAGCCGTGCCAGGGCGGCCCTGGCGAAGGCTTCGCGCACGCCCGGATCGTGTAGGTAATCCCAAGCCCGCAGCATGATCCGGTCCATGAGGTCCGCGAGCCGGTAGGACATGTCGTGGCGCCTCTGCTGGTCTTCTACCCACCTCAGGGCCACGGGAAGGTCGGCCGGTCGCAGGCTTTCGGGCAGCTCGTTGAGGAGGAAGAAGGCGTAGGAGCCGAGGTAGTTGTCGTTCGGCCGGGCCAACGCGCCGAACAACTCTTCGGCGTTCATGTGCTCGGGCCACACGGCTTCGAGGGCCCAACCCCTGAGGTCGCCGTCCGGGTCACTTCCCGCTTCGCCCACCGCCAGCGGTTTGAGGCGACCCCTCGTCTTTCCGTCACCAACGTGGGCCACGAAGCGCGCCGCGTCTTTACGGACCAGGAAAGGCTGGCCGGCGTCCAGCGCGACCTCCGTTGCCACTTCCTGCAAAGACCGCAACTCGCACGCCTCTGCGATGTCCAACGCTGCCGTCCGCGCCACCAGGTCTTTGCCGACGTCCGCGATGTACGGCTCTAGCTGATCCGCCAAGCCGGGATACTCTAGCTTTCTGTACTGGCTGTGCGGAATCGCACCCGCGTCGCGCAGCTTCCCTTCATCGTATAGCCGCAGAATGGTATCCACCAGGGCAACCTTGTCTTCCACGTCGGTGCTCGCCACGTCGCTCC
>CAXTDD010000157.1:3963-6252 GCA_964242955.1 uncultured Rubrobacteraceae bacterium
ATGGTATCCACCAGGGCAACCTTGTCTTCCACGTCGGTGCTCGCCACGTCGCTCCTGAGCAGCACCTCGGGGTCGGTGTCCGCTATCTTCCGAAACACCTCGGGGGACATGCTCGCCAGCCACGCCGCCGTCTCGTGCAGCTGCGGGACCAGCTTGCCTTGCTCGTCATCCGGGTGCGAGATGAGCGACATCGTCTGCTCCATGCCCAGGTTCCTCTGCATCAGATAGCGGGCTGCAAGAAATTCGGCGTAGGTCTGGTGCGCCCACCCGAGCCTCTCGGGTCCCCGGGCCGAGAAGAGACCCGTGTCCAGCGTCTCCTTCACGGCGTCTTCGCCCACCGCGAACTCGTCGTCGCCCACCGCCTCCGTGCCGCCGGCCAGCCCCCTGACGAGAACGTCGTCCTCCCTCAAGTCGGCGCGCTCCAGGCCGGTCCAGACGGCGTACTTGTTAGAGAACGTGATGACAGCGGCGATCCGGGCAGCGACCACGAGGCGTTGGTCGGCGCTCAACTCCCCGGTGCGTCCTGCTTCGACACGGTCTTCGTTCCTCTCCTCGCAGAGCCTCCGACAACCGTCCAGGTAGAGCTCGACCTGCCGCGACGGAAGACCGCTGTTCTTGCCGTAGCTCTCCAGCAAGAACCCCAACGTCACCGGCTTGATCGCCAGCGGGACGGCTTCCGCCTTCTGCACGCCGCTCAGGAAGGTATCGGACTCCAGTCCGTTAGCCTTCGCCGCCATCGCCACGTCGACCCGCCGCAGCGGCGCGAGTTCGTACACGCCGATCGATTTCTCATCCCACAGCTTTTTCAGGCCATCTTCCAAGGTCTTCGGCCACTCCGCCGTGCGGCAGCCGATCCGGAGGGAGAGGCGACGGATGGGGACCTCCATCAGCTCGTCGGCCAGCAGCGCCGCCACATTCTCTACCCGCAGCCTGCACTCGTCGAGGCTGTCGAGGAAGACGTGCAGATGGTGATCGCCTGCCGCCCAAGACTCGAACCTCTCGCTCTCGAAGATCTTTCTTATAATCTGATACTCGCTTCCGCAGGAGCGCAGGTCCAGCCAGAGCGTATCCCCGCCGCCCGCTTGGACGCTCGTGTCGATCGCTCGCCGCTCCGACCGCATCGTGCTCGTCTTGCCCATGCCAGGCTCACCGAGCATCACCAGGCACGGAAGATCGGCTATTGCATCAAAGGTACGCAGGTCGGCGTTCCAACGCCGACCCAGCGTACCGTCTGGGTCCATCAGGTAGCCGCCGTCTTGGAGGTTGAGGCTGCCGTCCCTGGGGCACCAGAACCGTTTCCAATCATAGATCTCGTCAGGCATCTACCTATCTCTCGGGCAGCCTGTCTTCGGTCCGGACCACAGTACGAAGCAATCGGGAGCACCCGAAGGTCTACCGTAGCTCGATCGTTCCGGATGAGAGAAGCCGAGGAAGGCGGTGGTCACTCCAACGCTCCCAGCAGGTCTTGAGTCAAGACGGCGCACGAATCTCTGATCTCGTCCTCTGACTCGAGCGGTAAGGCGGCCCTCGCCGCCATCGATGCGCCGGGCGCGTTGGGCGAGGAGAACAACTCGCGAAGGTAGAGGATCGCCTCCTTCGTAACCTCTGCCGACAACTCGACCTCTCGGAGCCGGTACAGTGCTTCGGCGAGCGTGTCGGTGGGCACCGCCCGCAGGAGCCGGAGGACGTCGAGTGCGTCCTTGTCGGAGGCGCGGTTCGGCGCGTCGATCCGCTCGTGGATCTTGTGCAGCTTGGCCACCAGGAGCGCCGCCGGCCCGGCGACCGCCACGCGGAAGCGGCGGGTGTCCCGTTTGTCGAGGGCACCAATCTCCATAACCTCCCGATCCACCAGGGCGGCTTCGAGGCCCCGCGCTTTGCGCGCGGCGCGGTTGCCGTGGGGTTCCGGCAGGCGTGCGCCGCGCCTCCCCCCTCCCCCGAGCGCCTCAGGGACCATAAGGTCCACGTCCACTGTGACGGGACGTCCTTCCAGCCGACGGGCAGCGACCCAGGTGCCCGGCTGGTTTGAGCGGGAGAAGCCCGCGTCGCCCAGCGCCTCTTCGAGCTCGGGTCGGCTCTTGAGGGCGCCGGGATCTATGCCGACGTCGGAGTCTGTGGTGTACTCCGCCACGGCGAGCTCGGCCGCGCCGGTGTGAAGGTAGATCGCCTGCGCTCCCACGAGCACGATGGCATCCCTCTGGTCGCCCAGGGCTTCCAGGGCATCGAGCAGCACCCCGCGGGCGAGCGCGTACAGCGGGTCAGGAGGCATGCTCTCGCCAGGCACCCTCGTTC
>CAXTDD010000158.1:0-6234 GCA_964242955.1 uncultured Rubrobacteraceae bacterium
TCATCCCGCCGAGGACCGCGGCCAGCAACGGGTTCGCCGCCGCGGCCTTCGCGCGTTGGCAGGCCTTCTCGCGGCTTTTCGGCGGCGCCGAGGAGATAGAGCAGCTCACCTGGGCGGTGGCACGGGCCTCCGGCTTCGTGGCGTTTCTCGCCGCGGCGGGGGCGGTGGTGCTCGGCGCCCGCCGCCAATCCGCGCTCCCCATCGGAGGCCTGCCCGCCCGCGTCTACGCGCTGCACCGCGCCCTCGGGATAGCGTCCGTCCTCGCCACGGGCGTCCACCTCGTCGCGCTTTGGGCCGACGACTTCGTCAGGTTCACGTGGGTGCAACTGCTGGTCGCGCCCTGGACCTCGAACTACGGGCCCCTCGCGGCCACCCTCGGTTGGCTCGCCACGATAGCCCTCCTCCTCACGGCGGCGAGCGGCGGACTCAAAAGGCTGCTCCCCGGGTGGCGGGCCGTGCACGCCCTCGCCTACCTGACCTTCGGCCTCGGCCTGGCCCACGGCCTGATGGCCGGCAGCGACTCCGGCTCCCCCTGGGCCCTCGCCCTCTACAGCGCGGCCCTGCTCGTGGTCGCCTGGACCCTAGCGCGCAGTTTCAAGCGATCCCCCGGCCCTTCCCGCCGCGTAACGAAGCGGGACGGGAAGGACCTCTCCTCAGAGCCAGGCACGGCCCCAAGGGCGTCGGCCTGGCGTCCGCCCGATCCCGCCGCGGCCCTTCGGAGGAGCGTCCCGAAGCCCCGCAAGGACCGACCGGACGCCGAAGGACCACGATCTTGAAGGGGGCGGAATAGTGGCGCACCTTGGCGAGTAGGGTTTTCGCGTGGGCGCGTCCCTTTCTGCCGACCCCGCGGTCCTTCGCTCCGACGAGGCGAAGCCGCCGGGCGTCCGATCCTACCCGGGCGGACGAACCGTCCGCGGGCGCGGAGACGGCCTTGCGCGCAGGGCCCGGTGGGAGCTCTCGCTCGACCGCGATCGGAAGTTCGGGGGTTTCGCCTCGCCGGAACGTTCCTTTTTGCGCCGACCGTGAGCGGTCCGAAACGCTCGGGCTCGTAGTCACGCCGGGTGTTCGGGGGTTCCTCGTAGATCGTACCCCGACACCGACACGAGCCGTAACCCGCCCCCATCACCGGGAACCCATCGTTTCGGTTTGCCCCCCGTGACAGCTACCCCGTCACTGGTCCAAGACCGGGAGATCGGAGGGTCGCGATCGTGGGAGTACGAGCAGATGGAGCGGCGCCATGGGGTCGACAGGATCCGGGTCCGGTTGCAGAGGATGCGGAACCGCGAGATGATCGTAGTCCGCACGGAAGCGGACGCCCCGGCCGCGGCGCCCCGCGCGCTCTCGGCCCCCGAGGAGCCGTTCGACCTGTGGTTCAAGGGCAGGGTAGCAGAGCTCCACGGTACGGACCCAACGCGCCCAAAATACGTCACCACGCCCAGGCTTGTCTTCGGCTCCGACCTCTAGAGAAGCAGCGGCGACGTACCGGAGGCAACAACGCTGCCGAGATTCGACGTCCCACACGGACCCGGGCGAGCTCCCGAGGGGCCCGCTTCCCGTGCCGAACCGGGCGGATGGAGGGGCAAAGAAGCGCGCCTCGAGGTTCGCGGGAGAACCTCGGGCGGAGAGCGCTGCGCGGGGGAGATTCCGCGGTCGGGGTCGCCCGTTCCTCCGATCGCGCGGGGCACAAGCCGTGCAAGTTCGTTCCGGGGAGCGCGGTCGCGTGTTGCGGACCGCAACACAGCCGGCAACCGCCTGTCACGGTTGTGGTCACGTTCGTGTCACGCCGCCGCGGTACCGTGGATCTGTTCGAAATCGTGCTGTCCGCCACGGAACGGAGGCGAGCTCTTGAGGGGTCAACGAACCGCGCCCGGACGCGAAGTCCGGAACGTCGTGTGGACCGGGCGCCGTCGAAGAACTAACTCGGGCCGCGAACCTGTTGCGCCCATCGAGGAAGGATTGTCGTGCCTCACCGGTGCGCGTCGTCATCGAGGCTGTCCCCATAGAGAAGGCGGGAATCTCGTCCCCGCGGGAGTTGTGATGATCGGCCGGCGCGGGCCGCCCCGCGTCCACGAGCGGTCGCGCGAGCCCACGACGCGGTGGGAAGTTTGCGTATGAAGACCAACCGGATCGTCGTCGTCACCGGCGCGGCGGGCGGGATGGGCACGCTCATCGCCCGGCGGTTCCTCGAGAACGGCGACACCGTCATCGCCACCGACATCGGCGAGGAGGCGCTGTCGAGGCTGCCGGACGACGAGAACCTCCACACGGTGGCGGGCGACGTTTCCGACGAGGCTG
The DNA here is from genome assembly GCA_964242955.1 of uncultured Rubrobacteraceae bacterium. Lineage (GTDB taxonomy): Bacteria > Actinomycetota > Rubrobacteria > Rubrobacterales > Rubrobacteraceae > Rubrobacter_D. Next base: position 2,296 of record CAXTDD010000158.1, read on the forward strand.
ACTGCGCGAGGGTCGCCGCCTTCGCCCGCGACAGGTGCGGACGGGTCGACGTGCTCGTGAACGTCGCCGGCTACTTCCCGATCCAGCCGTTCGAGGAGACCACCGCCGAGGACTTCCGCAGGACCGTGGACGTCAACCTCGTCGGCCCGTTCCTGATGATCAAGGCGGTGCACCCGCTGATGAAGGGACGAGGCTGGGGGCGGGTCATCAATTTCGGCTCGGCGTCCGCGTTCGAGGGCGAGCCCGATCAGGCGCCCTACGTGTCCGCGAAAGCCGGGTTGTGGGGCCTGTCGCGGTCCCTCGCGAAGGTGTTCGGCGGCGACGGCATCACCGTCAACGTCGTCACGCCCGGCCTCACCCTCACGCCCCCCGTCGAGCAGAACATGCCGGCCGACATGCTCAAAGAACAGGCTCGGGTGCGCGTGCTCAAGCGCGAGGAGAGGCCGGAAGACCTGGTCGGGGCCGCCTTCTTCCTCGCGTCCCCCGACGCCGACTTCATCACCGCCCAGACGATCAACGTCGACGGCGGCAAGCACATGCTCTGAGCAAGGAACCCCCGGCGCATCCCGACAAAAGGAGAGAAGGCAAATGCAGGAGAGAAAAGCCCCCATGACGCCGCACTTCGAGCCCGACTCCGCCGCCCTCTTGCTGATCGACTACCAGGTCGGCACGCTCCAGCTGGCGAAGACGAACCCGTCCGACGTCGCGCTCCGCAACGCGATCACCCTCGCCAAGGCGGCGCTCGCCTTCGACATGCCGATCGTCGTGACCTCCAGTCAGGAGGACAGGATCCAGGGCCGGATCGACGGGCGCCTGCAGCGCGTCATCCCCGACGCGTTCGAGAAGCGGGTGGTGCGAGCCGGAATCGTGGACGCGTGGAAAGACCCGAACTTCAAGAAGGCGGTCGAGGATACGGGCCGGCGCCAGCTCATCATGGGCGCGATCACCACGGACATCTGCCTGGTCTTCCCGAGCATCAGCGCGGTCGAAGACGGCTACGAGGTGCAGGCGGTGATGGACGCGTGCGGCTCGCCGTTCGAGATCAACGAGGCGGTGTCGCGGCGGCGCCTCGAGCGCGCCGGCGTCTGGATGACCGTGACCGACACGATGGTCGCCGAGCTGGTGCAGGACTGGAGCACCCCGCAGGGCCAGGAGCTCGTGCAGCTCCTGTTCGCCGCGGCGCCCATGCAGCCGGTCGACTGAGGGGCGGGGGCGATAGCGGCGATCCGATGCCCGGCGGCGCTCCTTCAGCGAGTTCGTCGGCGCCCGCCGACCCGGGCCTACTCCACGCCAGAGCAAAGGAGTTAGTGGTGATGGGCGATCGGACGCCGGGTCCCCGGCAGCACCACCTCGCGGCCCTGGTCGGTCCGACCGTCGCGTGGCGGGCGGAAGGTGACGGCCCCTCGCCGAGGGCCCATCACCGCAGGGTATACCGGTTCGAGTCGGGGGGCATGGACCCCCATTTCGCCGCGGGGGATCGATTAGAGCGGTCGGCCGTCGGGTAGCTGGGTGCGGCTTACGTCATCGAACCGATTGTCGACGCGCCCCGCCGTCTTCGCTCTCTGCGCGCGGCCGTTTTCTGGGTCCGATCAAGGGCATCAGACCATGCCGCCGTTGACCTGGACGATCTGCCCGTTGACCCAGCGGGCCGGGCCGGCGAGGAACGCGACGGCTTCGGCGACGTCGTCCGGCGTGCCGAGCCGCTCGAGCGGCGAGCTGGTTGACCACGAAGTGCCGCGGGTGTTGGTGCGGATCATACCTTCGAGGTCGTCGGGGTCGAAGCCGGGCAGGACTGACCCGCCGCTCTCCTGCGGCCCCCGCGGGCGTGGCCGCGGTCCCCCCCGTGGTCGGGCCCGGGGAGGCGCCCGGATGCTGTAATATAGGGCAAAAACGCGGGGTCCGTCGTGGATCCTGGCGGAGGAGAAGAAAGGGGGTACCGGCGTGGACATTTCTTCCCACCCGTCGGTCGAGGAGTTGGTGGAGGCGGTAAGGGCCAGGGGCGGCACCGTCGCCTGCAACGTGTGCAGCGGCCAGGAGTTCTCGATAAAGCAGGTGCAGCCGATGGCCGAAAGCGGCGGCTACGGCGAGAGGCGCGAGCATCGTACGGACCTTATGTGCGAGAACTGCGGCCACGTGATGGGCTTCGAGATCGCTAAGCTGCGGGCCGACCGCCCGGCGTAGCGCGACGAGAAGAAACCGGCCCATCCTCTTCCGCCGAAGGCTCCGCCTCCCACTTAGGACGAGTGCCCGGTAAGGATCTTCGACATTGTGGAACACCGCCGTGGCGCGTCCCAGGACCTCGCCAGCGACCGTGAGACGCGCGCGCCATGTCGCCGGTCGCGTACGGAAGCTCTCCGCGGGCTTCGATCATCGAAGCCTCAAACCCTGCCGCAGCGCCTCAAGTCTCCGGTCCAGAAACGCCTCGGAGATGGACGCACGGGGCTGCGTCCCGTCGAAGGCGTGGTAGGCGCTCTCCACCTCGTCGAACTCGCAAGGAACACCCGCCTCGTTCAAACGACGGCGTATTACTTGTCTTCCGGATAAAACAGGTCTAGCGTCCCCGCGCCGATCCACGCGGGCGGGAGGCCCGAGAGATCCCGACGACGCGCGGGCGCCGCGTGCTCCGGCGTCGGCTCTTGCCCGAGGTACGACGTCCAGCCTAGCAGGTTCGACCTCGAGGTCCACACGAACTCACCCCGTCCCTCGTGGTCGCGCTCGAAGACCGTGCGGTCGTCCAGCATCGGGTACACCAGCAGTTGAAATGCCGGCTCGACCTCCCCCCGACCGTGCGCCAGCTGCGCGAGCGCGGCGGCGCGGCCGCCGCCGGCGCTGTCGCCCATGATGGCGATGCGCTCGGGGTCGATGCCGAGAGTGTCCGCCTGCGCTTTCATCCACTTTAGGGCGGCGTAGCAATCCTCCAGCGGGCCGGGGAACGGCGTCTGGGGCGCGAACGGTCAAAGGCTCCGAACCCGTCGCGGGCCCCCCGCGGGGCGTGAGCTCGTGGCCCCTTCTCGCGGGCCGCTCACAGGAGGTGCTCGAGCCTGACCGGCAGCTCGCGCACCCGCCGACCCGTGGCGTGGAAGACGGCGTTGGCGACGGCGGCCGCGGCCCCAACCTGGCCTATCTCCCCCACCCCCTTGACGCCTAAGGGGTTGACCACCTCGTCGTGTATCTCGACGAAATCCACCTCGACGTCGGGCGCGTCGGCGTTGACCGGGACGAGGTACTCGGCCAGGTTCGCGTTCTCCCAACGCCCGAACCGGGGGTCCATGATCGTGCCGTCGAGCAGGGCCTGGCTCATGCCCCAGATCATGCCGCCCATGAGCTGGCTGTGGGCCGTCTTGCGGTTGAGCACGCGGCCGGGCGCGAACACGCCGACCATGCGCCTGACCCGCACGATCCCGTAGTCAGCGTCGACGGCGACCTCGGCGAACTGGGCGCCGAAGGTCGCCATCGCGTAGCCGGTGTCCATGCCCGTGGGGTTCCAGGCGCCCACCACGTCTATGTCTTCCAACATGTTGCGCCGCAGAAAGTCGCCGTAGGATTCCCCGGTGTCGGGTCGGTCCCGGAGCGTCAGGCGGCCGTCGCGGGCGACCACGCTGTCTGGATCGGCGCCGTGGAGTGGCGAATTCTCGTCGGCCACGGCCTGCCCGATCACCTGGTCTCGCAGCTCCGTGGCGGCGGCGTGGACCGCGCTGCTGATCGCGCCGGCCCCCGACGACCCGACGGCGGCCGCCGCGTTCGGCAGGTCCGTGTCGCCGTACTCGAAGTGGACGTTTTCGGGCTCGATGCCCAGAGAGTCGGCGGCGACCTGCGTCATCGCGACGCCCACCCCGGTGCCGAACTCCTGGGTGCCGCACTGCACCAGCACGCTGCCGTCGGAATACATGCGCGCCCGCGCCCGCTGCGGCGGCAGGCCGGGGAAAGCGGGGACCGGGT